>CALGWX010000063.1 GCA_937936215.1 uncultured Burkholderiaceae bacterium
GCAGATCGTGCTGGCGCATCAGGCGGCCGACGCGCTTCTCGTTGACCGGCCGGCCCAGCGCGGTGCTGACCTCCCGCCGCATGCGCCGGCGGCCGTAACGGCCCCGGTGCCGGCGCTGCTGGCGCCGGATCTCCTCGGTCAACTGCGCATCGGCCTGCGCCCGCGCCGAGGCCGGCCGCCTTCGCGCCGCGTACCAGCCGCTGCGCGACACCCCCAGCAGCCGGCACATCAGCGCAACGTCGTAGGCGTCGCGGTTCGCGTCGATCCAGGCGTACTTCACAGCGACTCCTTCGCGAAGTACGCCGCCGCTTTTTTTTTAGGATCTCGCGCTCCAGCTTCAGCCGGGCATTCTCCTGCCGCAGCCGCGTCAGCTCGGCCTGCACCTCGTCCACCGGCCGCACCGGCAGTCGCTTCAGCAGCGGCTGGCCCCGTCTGGCCTGCCGCACCCAGTTGGCCAGCGTCCTGTCCGACATCTCCAGCGAACGGGCCACCTGCGGCATGCTGCGCCCGCCGTCCAGCACCTGCCTCACCGCCGCTTCACGAAACTCGGCCGTGTACTTCCGATCCGGCCCTGCCTTCATCTCACACCTCCACGAAGTCAAACTACCAAACTTCGTGGCGTCCATTTTTCGGGGACCAGTTCAACCGCTACACGTTCCGGCTGCGACCGAGCACCTTCATGCAGAGCGCGATGCTGGTGGAGGAGGCGAAAAGGCTGCCGGCCAGGCGCTGGGTCACCATCGCGCTGAACTACGAGTACGGGCAGAGCGCGGTGGCCAGCTTCAAGGCGCTGCTGTCGCGCGCGCGCCCCGACGTGGAGTTCGTCGCCGAGCAGTGGCCGGCGCTCGGCAAGCTCGAGGCGGGCAGCACGGTGCAGGCGGTGCTGGCGGCGCGGCCGGAGGCGGTGTTCAACGTGACCTTCGGCGCCGATCTGGCACGGTTGGTGCGCGAGGGCAACCTGCGCGGGCTGTTCCCGCGCGTGCCCACCGTGGGCCTGCTGTCGGGTGAAACGGAGTACCTCGACGTGCTGAAGGACGAGACGCCCAAGGGCTGGATCGTCACCGGCGACCCCTGGGACCAGATCGACACCCCGGAGCACGCCAAGTTCTTCAACGCCTATTACAAGCGCCACAACGACTACCCGCGGATGGGCTCGGTGGTCGGCTACGCGACGATGCAGGCGATCTTCGCCGCCATCGCCAAGGCCAAGTCGACCGACAACGAGAAGCTGATCGCCGCCTTGCGCGGGCTGCAGTTTCCGACGCCTTTCGGCCCGGCGGTGTTCCGGGCCATCGACCATCAGTCGACGATGGGCGCCTATGTCGGCAAGCTCGACGTGCGTGGCGGCAAGGGAACGATGGTCGACTGGCGCTACGCCGATGGCGCCAAGTTCTTGCCCAGCGACGCGGTGGTGCGCAAGCTGCGGCCGGCCGAGGCGATGAAGTAGCGGGGTAGGCGGCTGCCGCGGGATCTTCCCGCACAGCGAAGGTGCCGCAAGCCTCGGCCGCCAGGCCCCGTCCCCGGCGGCGCCCGCTTGCTGCGATGTCGTCGCGATTCGTTCCTCCCGGCGCCCGCGCATCGCAACGGTTGCCGCGACAGGCACTCCCGCGCTGCCGCCCTCGGTGGGTGGCCTGGTCGCCGCGAAACCCTGTGCACGCCGCACCGGACGGATGGCTTGGCAGCCGCCGCGATCCGAAGGCGTGCAACGTGCCGCACAACGCGGCGTGTAGCGTGTCGCGCAACGTGGCAGGCTTCAGCGCGCGCTTCGTTTCCGCCCGGCCGCGCGACGGGCCGAGCGCTTCGCTGCGCGTGCCGGCCCGCGCTCGATGCGGACGGATCCGCCATGCTCGGCAAGCAGCGCATCCTGTCGTGGCGCAGGCGTTCGCTGCGCGAAACCCGATGGCGGTGGATCAGCCGCGCTCGGCGAGCACTTGCTGCACGATCGCGCGCAGCGTCGCGCGCTCGCGCGCCGGCGCGAACAGCGGCGCAAGCGCATCGCAGTACGCGCGCAACTCGGCGAGCCAGGAGGCATCGTCGCGCGCCCGCGCCAGCAGCCGCGCCAGGGCTTCATCGTCGCCGACCTCGAAGTAGCCGGGGTAGTCGACGCCGAGCAGGCCGACGTTGCCGTCGATGCGCGAGGCGAGCACGGGGGTGCCGCTCACCACCGCCTCGATCACCACGTGGGCGCCGCCTTCCATCCGGCTCGGATGCACCAGCAGGTGCGCGGCGGCGATGCGCGCGCGGGTGGCGGCGTGCGGCAGCGCCCCGAGCCAGCGGTAGGTGGGCAGGCGCTGGATCAGCGCGCGGGCCTCGGCGGCAAGCGCCTCGTCGAGCGCGCCGCCGACGTGGTCGAGCAGGATGTCGCGCCGCGGCGCCAGCCGCTTAATAGCGGCGAAGGCGGTCTGCGGCGACTTTTCCTCGCGCAGATGGCCTACCATCACCGCGCGCAGGTGGCGGGCCGTCTTCGCTTGGGGCTGCCGCGGCAGCGCCGACTGCAGGCAGACGACCGTCCTTTCCTGCAATTCCGCCGGCAGGTGCCTCGCCCCCAACTCGTTGAGCACGACCAGCCGGTCGGCCACGGCCAGCGAGCGCTGCGCGTCCCCGTCACGGTCGATGTCGCAGTACAGGTCGGTGCCGGTGAGCGCCAGCAGCAGCGGCCGCCGCGGGTGCCGCTCGCGCCAGGCGGCGATCGACGCCGCCGAGCGCCGCGCGTGCAGCGCGATCATCAGCGCCTCGTCGCCACCGGCCCAGGCGTCGGTGATGCGGACGCGATAATCGGCGGCGAGAAACCGCGCCCACCGCCGCGCCGTCTGCCAGTTGCCCGTGTTGGCGGCGGCCAGTGCCGGCGTGACGATGACGAGATCGCTGCGCTTCACGTGTCGAGGTTACCGCGCATGCCTGCCGCCCTGGCCGAGACCGAAGACCCCCGCCGGTTGCGCGGGGCGTCGCTGGCGCAGGCGCTCGTCGCCAGCCGTGCCGACACGCTGGCCACCTTTGCCGCCTATGAGCGGGCGCTGCCCGGGCTGGCCGTGCCGCAGCGGGAAGAGTTGAACCCGCCGCTGTGGGAACTGGGCCACGTCGGCTGGTTCCAGGAATACTGGATCGCGCGCAACCCGCAGCGCGCCCTGGGCGCGGCGGCCGACCCGGACGCGCCGCGCGCCGAGGGCGTGCGCGCTAGCGCCGATGGCCTTTACCACTCCAGCCGCGTCGCGCACGCCGATCGCTGGTCGCTGCCGTTGCCGGATGCGCTGGCGACCCGCGCCGAGCTGGCCCGGCAACTGGAGACCACACTCGCGCTGCTCGCCGCCACCGGCGAGGACTCGGACGCCGGCTGGTATTTCTTCCGGCTAGCGCTGTTCCACGAGGACATGCACCACGAGGCCGCGCTGTACATGGCGCAGGGCCTCGGCGTTTCGATCGACGATCCGCGCTGGCAGCCGCGCCCGCTGCCTGGCGCGCGCGCGTCGCTGCACTTCGAGGCCGGGCCTTGGGAACGCGGCTGGCGCGGCGACGGCTTTGCCTTCGACAACGAGTTGGCGGCGCACGCGGTGGCGGTCGCGCCGTACGAGATCGACGCGCGGGTCGTTTCGTGGGCCGAGTACCTGCCGTTCGTCGAGGCGGGAGGCTATGCCGAGCCGCGCCACTGGAGCGATGCCGGCCGGGCGTGGCTCGCCCGCACGCAGGCCTGCGCGCCGCGGTACCTGCGCCGCCACGGCGCGCGCTGGCAGCAGCAGCGCTTCGGACGCTGGGTCGACGTCGACGCGTCGGCCGCCGCCTGCCATCTCACCTGGCACGAGGCGGCCGCCTGGTGCGCGTGGGCGGGCCGCCGGCTGCCCACCGAGGCGGAGAGGGAGCGCGCCGCGGTCGAGCGCCCGGACGCCTTCCGCTGGGGCGACGTGTGGGAATGGACGGCGAGCCCGTTCGCGCCGTATCCGGGCTTCGCGCCGCATCCGTATCGCGACTACTCGCAGCCGTGGTTCGACGGCCGGCCGGTGCTGCGGGGCGCGTCGTTTGCGACCCAGCCGCGGCTACGGCAACCGCAGTTCCGCAACTTCTTCACCGCCTCGCGCAACGACGTCTTCGCCGGCTTTCGCAGCTGCGCGCTGTAAGCGCGGCGGCGCGACGTCACACTTCGGCCAGCATCACCGCGAACCACGCCTGCGCATCGTGCCAGACGCGGATGCCGCGAAAGCCGGCCTGCCGCAGCAGCGCCTCGAAATCCTCGCGCCGCCACTTGTACGAGTCCTCGGTGTGGATGCGCTCGCCGGCCTCGAAGCGCCGCTCGCCGCCCGGCCAGCGCACGGCGAGGGCGCGGCGCGCCTCCAGGTGCATCTCGATGCGCGAGGCGGCACGGTCGAAGAAGGCCACGTGGCGCCAGTCGCGCACGTCGAAGTCGGCGCCGATGAGGTGGTTGACGTGCCGCAGCATGTTCAGGTTGAAGCACGCGGTCACGCCCAGGGCATCGTCGTAGGCAGGCTCCAGCACCTCGACCGGCTTGACGACGTCGACGCCGATTAGCAGCGCGCCGCCGGCGCAGGCGGCATGCATCTGGTGCAGCAGCCGCAGCGCCGCCTCGGGCGCGAAGTTGCCGATGCTAGAGCCGGGATAGAACAGCAGCGCAGGCCGGGAGGTGACCTCCGCCGGCAGCGCCAGCGCTGGCGCGAAGTCCAGGCCGACGCCGACGATGTCCAGGTCGGGCCAGCGCTGCTGCAACCGCTGCAGCGAGTGGCGAAGATAAGCCGTGGAGATATCCACGGCCACGTAGCGGGCGACGGCCAATGGCGCGAACAGGCGCTCGGCCTTCTCGCTGTTGCCAGCGCCCAGGTCGATCAGCGTGATCGACTCGCCGAGCCGTGCGCGCACCGCCGCGCGCATCGGCTCCAGGTGAGCGGCAAAGATCGCCGCCTCGGTGCGTGGCGGGTAATACTCGGCGAGTTCGGTGATGGCGTCGAACAGGCGGGAGCCGAGCGCGTCGTAGAAGAATTTCGGCGGCAGTCGCGCCGGTCGCGCTTGCAGCCCGGCGATGGCCTCCGCCGCCGGCGCGACGGCCCCGGGCGCCTCGACATCGATGAACCGCGGCGCGCGCAAGCGACGATCTCCTTCGATGCTTTGGAATCTAGCAGCCAGGCCGGCAGCGCCAACGGGAGGCGTATCCGGGTGCGTCGCGCGTTACGCTCCATGTCGTCGCCGCCGCGCCCCAGCGACGGCTGGCGCGGCGTGAACGATCGCTTGGAGACGCAGCCACCGCCGATGAATTCGCGATGAGCCAGGGCGATCGAGGTCGCAAACAGCGCCGGCGGCTGCTTGCCGCTTTGGCCGCGTTGACGGCAGGGTGGGCGGCGGGTGGGGCGGCGGGTGCCGCCGAAGTGGCCGAGGCCGACGGCGCCCGGCCCGCCGCCGTGCCGCGGCGGCTAGCGTTGGCGCTGGGCAGCGGCACCGCGCATGGACACGCCCATGTCGGTGCGATGCGCGTCTTCGAAGAGCACGGCGTGCGGCCCGACCTGATCGTCGGCACCAGCGTCGGCGCGATCGTTGGGGCGCTGTGGGCGGCCGGGCTGCGCGTGGCGGAGGTCGAAGGCGCGGCGCGGCGCTTTGGCCTCCTGAGCGCGGCGCGGCCCGCCTGGCCCGGGCTGGGGCTGCTGAGCAACGATGGCCTGCGCGATGCACTGCGGCAGCTGTTGCCCAACCCGTCGATCGAAGCGTGGCCGATTGCCTTCGCCGCCGTCGCGACCGACTTCGACAACGGCGAGCGCGTCATCCTCGACCGCGGCGACGGGCCGAGCGCGGTGGCCGCTTCCGCCTGCATGCCGGTGCTGTTCCGGCCGGTCGAGCGCGACGGCCGGCGCCTGGTCGACGGCGCGCTGGTGGAGCCGGTTCCGGTGCGCGCGGCCCGGCTGCTCGGCGGCGTCCGGGTCGTCGCCGTCGACATCGCGTTCCGCCCGTACGACGAGCCGGTGCGCAACGTCGTCGATGCCGGCTTCCAGACCGTGCACATCCTCGTCAACCGGCTGATCGAGGAACAAATCGGCGCCGCCGACGTGGCGGTCCGGCTCGAACTGCATGAATTGATGCGCGGCCGCCGGCAGTACGCCGAGATCCTCACCGAGGCTGGCGAGATCGCCGTGCGCAAGCACTGGGCGCGGATCGTGCAGTGAACGGGCGCGACACGGAAGGCTGGTAACCTTGGCGACGGTCGTTCCGG
>CALGWX010000064.1 GCA_937936215.1 uncultured Burkholderiaceae bacterium
GGTCCTTCTCCTGCGCCACCTCGGCGAGCCGGCGCAGCTCACCCTCGGCCGTGACGCGCTCGGCCGCGGCCAGCCGCACCGTCGCGTGCGGCGCGGCCAGCGCCAGTTCGGCGAGCAGCGACTGGTCGGCGATGTCCTGCAGCGCCGCCTGCAGGGCCTGGGGCTCGGCGATGCCGTCCAGCCATTGGCCAAGCGACTCGACGATCGCCGCGCGCACCGCGGGCTCCCTCTCGGCGGCCCACGCGGCGAGCAGCGCGCTGCCGTCGCGGCAGCGGCGCGCGGCGGCGGCGCGAACGCCGGCGTCGGGGTCGTCGCGCAGCAGCGACGCCATTTCGGGCGAATCCGGCGGCAGTTCGGCGATGCCGAGCAGGCGCTGCGCTGGCTCGGCATGCTCGTGCAGCGGTGGGCGGGAAAGGATCTTGTTCAGCACGGGTTCAACGCGGTCGAGGGCCGGCGCCACGGCCGGCGGCAGGCGAAGGGTAGCGCGGCGCGCCCGCGGCCCGCGTCAGCTCAGCACCGGTCCGAGGTGGTCATCCGCACCCCGGCGGTGGCCAGCTGTGCCCGCGCCGCCGCCAGCGAGCCGCCGGTGTCGATCGCCCGGCAGGCGTCCTCGATGACCCAGGTCTCGAAGCCGGCCGCCTGCGCGTCGAGCGCGCTCCAGGCCACGCAGAAGTCGGTGGCCAGGCCGCAGCAGAAGACGCGGCGCAGGCCGCGCTCGCGCAGCAGGCCAGCCAGCCCCGTCGGCGTGACGCGGTCTGCCTCGAGGAAGGCGGAGTAGCTGTCGGTATGCGCGTGGTAGCCCTTGCGGATCACCGCCTGCGCATGGCGGATCTCCAGCGCCGCCGCCAGCGCCGCGCCGGCGCTGCCCTGCACGCAGTGGTCCGGCCACAGCACCTGCGGCCCATAGGGCAGCGCGACCGTCTCGAACGGCGAGCGGCCGGGGTGGCTCGACGCGAACGAGACGTGCCGCGGCGGGTGCCAGTCCTGGGTCAGGATGACGTTGGCGAATCTCGATGCCAGCGCGTTGATCACCGGCACCACCTCGTCGCCGCGAGGCACCGCCAACGCCCCCCCGGGCAGGAAGTCGTTCTGCACGTCGATCACCAGCAGCACGGCATCGGAATTCATGCCCCTTCTCCCCGCGCTCGCGGCCCGTGGCCGGCCGCGCGCGCTTCAACCCCGGTCCGCCTCGCGCAGCCGGCCGCGGACCAGTTCGATGTGGCTGCGCAGCGCGTACACCTCGTCGGCGTACGACAGCGGCACCGCGATGTGCCCGACCTTGGCTTCGAGCTCGTCGAGCTCGCGCAGCAGCCGCGCCCGATCGGCGGCGGCCTGCTCGACCTGCGCCTCGATGCCGCGCAGCCGCCCGTACCAGCGGAAGATACGCGAGCGCACCCGGAACTCGTACAGCGGCGGCACCACGCGCGAGGCCGGGATCAGCACCGCGATCACGGTCAGCAGCGCCACCCACATGCGGTCGACCAGGTTGGCGAGCCAAAACGGCAGGTAGCGCTGCAGAAGGGGCGGGCCGCTGCGGTACAGCCGCGCCGCCTCCTCCGCCAGCGGCAGCTCCGGCGAAGCCGCGCGCGGAAACTCGCCGGCGCGGGCGAACCACCCGGGGCCGCCGTGAATCTCGCGCGCCGCCTGCGCGAACAGCTGCACGAGCGCCGGATGCGTCTTCTCGCGCAGCGCGATCGTCGAGGTCGCCGCCACCAGCGCCACGTCGCGCGGTGGCAGGTCGCGCGCCAGGTCGACCACGCCGCGCGGCAGCGTCAGATGGCTGACGAAGCCGAAGCGGCGCGCGTAGGCCTCGGCCTGCGCGAACTCGAACAGGGCGATGCCGGGCGTGATCAGCAGCATCTGCACCAGCGGCGAATCCGGCGCCGACACCAGCACGATGGCGTCGAGCTCGCCCGCCAGCAGCGCCATCACCGCCGCCGTCGGCGCCAGCTCCGACAAGCGCAGCGATGCGAGCTCGACGCGGTTGGCGTGCAGCAGCTTCAGCATCAGGTTGCGGCTGCCCGATCCCGGCGGGCCGAGGTTCACGCGCAGCCCCGAAAGCTCCCCCACGTGCGACAGCGGCGTCGGGCCGGCGCGCCCCGCGCGCAGTTCGCTGCGGTAGAAGATCCACACCGGCTCGTAGAACAGGCTGCCGAGCGAGGCCAGCGGCGCGCCGCTGCGGTCCTCGTCGGCGGCATACAGCGTCTCGGAGGCGCCGCCCTGGACGAAGGCGAAGTCCACTGGCTGGCTTGCATCGCGCAGCAGGCGCAGGTTCTCGGCCGAGCCCTCGGTGGCGCGCAGCTCGACCGTGATGCCGTGCCGCGCCAGCTGCCGCGCGTAGGCGCGGCCGAACTCCGCGTACGCGCCCTGCTCGGGGCCGGTGGCGAGCACGACGCGCGACGGCGGCGTGGGGTCGAGCAGCACGTAGGCCAACCACAGCAGCGCCGCGGCGACGACAACGAACGGCGCCGCCGCAAGGAGGAAATCGCGAAACGCGAGCAGCGTGGGGCGCGGCACGGTGGGCATCGAAGCAGCACGATTATGCAAGCGCGAGATCGAGGCCGGCCGCAGCGGCGCGCCGGTCGCGTGGCGGTCGCGCATGCCGGCCGGCGCAGACCGCTTCAACCCGCGACCGGCCCGCGCCGCGAGGCCTCGCCCTGCGGGCACGCCCGCGGCAACCGGCGACCATCGCCATGGCCTCGGGAGATGCTGCCGTAGACTGCCTCGACAACACTGACTCGCGGCGCATGGGGGACGACGATGAAGATCCTGGTGCCGGTGGACGGCAGCAAATTCAGCCGCGCGGCCATCGAGTTCATCGCCTCGCGCGCCACGCTGGTCGGCGCCGAGCCGCAGATCGAGCTGCTGAACGTGCAGCTGCCGGTGCCGGTGCGTGCGGCGCGGCTGATCGGCAAAGTCGCCGTGACCGCCTATTACGAGGGCGAATCGAAGAAGGCGCTGAGGGGCCCGGCCTCGGTGCTGAAGCGCGCCGGCTTCGCGGCGCAAACCGATTACGCGGTGGGCCACCCCGCCGAGGAGATCGCCCGCCGCGCCGACGCCGACCAGGTGGACCTGATCGCCATGGGCTCGCACGGCCACGGCGCGCTGATGAGCCTGCTGCTCGGCTCGGTCACGCTCGGCGTGCTGGCACGCACGAAGAAGCCGCTGCTGCTGCTGCGCGGCCATGGCCCCGCGCCAGCCGATTCGCTGCAGGTCGGCATCGCGGTCGACGGCAGCGACTACGGCATCGCCGCCGCAAGATACGTGCTCAAGCATCGGCCGCTGTTCGGCGCCAAGCCGCGGTTCACCCTGCTGCACGCGGTGCCCGATATGGCCGGCGGCGCGATGCCCGACATGGCCGGCATCGCCCTGCCCGCCTACTCCGACGAGGAGATCAAGGCGATGCAGCAGCAGGCCTTCGAAAGGGCGGTGGCGCCGGTGCGGGCCCTGTTCGCCGAGGCCGACGTCGCGGCCGCGGAAGTGTGCCTCGTCGGCCCCGCCGGCGACGAGATCGCCGCCTATGCCCGCAAGAAGAAGCTCGACCTGCTGGTGATGGGCTCGCACGGCTACGGCGCCGTGAAGGCCGCCGTGCTCGGCTCCGTGGCGCAGCGGGTGGCGGCGCAGTGCGACAAGCCGCTGCTGCTGGTCCGCGAGGCGTAGGCCGCCGCCGGGCGGCGGCCACGCTCAATACGCGCCGCGCACCAGGTTGGTCGGCCGGCCGGCGACGAAGTTCTCGATGTTGGCGATCAGCTGGTCGGCCAGCGCCTGCTGCGCCTCGTCGGAGGCCCAGGCGACATGCGGCGTCACGATCACGTTGTGCCGGCGCGCGGCGCGCATCAGCGGGTGGTCCGCGGGCGGCGGCTCCTCGCTCGCCACGTCGAAGCCGGCGCCGCTGATCAGCCCTTCGTCGAGCGCCTGCAGCAGCGCCTGCTCGTCGACCAGCCCGCCGCGGGCCGTGTTGACGAGCAGCGGCCGCCGCTTCATGGCGCGAAACTCCGGCATTGCGATCATGTGGCGGGTGTCCGGCGTCAGCGGCGCGTGCAGGGTGATGATGTCGCTCGTCTCAAGCACCTCCTGCCACGGCGTGTACAGCGGCCCGAGGCCGGCGACGCCCTTGTGGGCGGCGAACATCGGCTGCATGCCGAAGGCCTTGGCCAGCTCCGCCACCCGCTGCCCGAGCACGCCCTCGCCGATGATGCCCAGCCGCGAGCCGGCGAGGTCATGGATCGGGTGGTCGAAGAAGCAGAACTGGCCGCTTTGCTGCCAGCGGCCGGCCAACACGTCCTCGCGGTAGGCGACCAGGTTGCGGCGCAGCGCCAGTATCAGCGCCATGGCGTGCTCGGGCACCGTGTGCACCGCGTAGCCGCGGATGTTCGCCACCGCGATGCCGTGCGCCTCACAGTAAGGCTTGTCGACGCAGTCGGTGCCGGTGGCCGCCACCGCGATCAGGCGCAGGTCCGGCAGTTGCGCCAGCGCCGCGGCCGCCAGCCGCACCTTGTTGACGATGGCGATCGTCGCTCCCGCCAGCCGCGGCACCACCTCCTCCGGGCCGGTGTGGCCGTGCTCGACGAACTCGTGCGGAAACGACGGCCGCCGCAGGCGGATCTGCGGCGCGATGGTGGCGCGGTCGAGAAAGACGATCCGGTGCATGGCAGACCTCGCAGTCAGTTCATGGCGCGCAGGCAGCGCTTGGTCTCGGCGACGACCGCCCGCGGCGAGATGCCGAACGGCCGTTAACGCCGTCGTCGACAGCAGCATTGACGGTTCTCGACGACGGCCGCCGCCGCATGATGTCGAACACCCCTACAGTAGCCTCGCCGGGCCAATCGGCCGAAGCCCCGGAAGCTGCGCGCCCGATCCGCCGAGCACGCTGGCTGGCGCGGTAGCCGCCGGCGCCCAATGACGCGAAGCCCGCTCGGCGTCGGCGCGTGGCGCCCGCCGCGCCCCAAGGTGGCGATGCGACAATCGCGCCGCCGCGATGACCTCCGATGCCGCTCCCCTGCCTGCACGCGCCGCGGCGCCGTGGCTCGCTTCGCCGCTGCTGGCGTGGTTCTTCGTCACGGTCTGGGGTTCGGGCTACCTTGCCACCAAGGCCGGGCTGCAGCACGCGCCGCCGTTCACCTTCCTCGTCCTTCGCTTCTCGCTCGGCCTGCTCCTGCTGCTGCCGCTGGCGCTGTGGTGGCACCGCCGCGAGCCGCTGCGCTGGCCGGCGTCGGCCGCGCAGTGGCGCCACGTGGTCGTCGCCGGGCTGCTGATGCACGCCGCCAATCTCGGCGGCAGCCACTACGCGCAGTACCTCGGCATGTCGGCCGGCATCGCGGCGCTGGTGCTCTCGGTGCAGCCGCTGGCCACGGCGATCATCGCCGCCGCGCTGATGGGCGAGCGGCTGCGCGTCTACCAGTGGGCGGGCGTGCTGGTGGGCCTGGCCGGTGTCGCCCTGGTCGTCTGGCACCGCATCGACGTGCGGGCGCTGAGCGGGGCGGCGCTGGCCTGCGTGCTGTTCGCGCTGGTGGCGATCACCGCTGGCACGCTGTACCAGCGCGCCTTCTGCCCGACCGTCGATTTGCGCTCCGCCTCGCTGGTGCAGTTCGCCGCCACGGTGGCAGCGCTCGCGCCGCTGGCGGTGGCGGTCGAGAGCTTTGACTTCGCGCCGACGTGGGGGCTGCTGGGGGCCATCGCCTTCCTGGTGGTGTTCGCCTCGATCCTGGCCGTCAACGCCCTGCACACGCTGATGCGTCGTGGCGAGGCCACACGCGTGACCAGCCTGCTGTACCTGACGCCGATCATCGCCGTCGCGCTGGAATGGCTGCTGTTCGCCGTCGTGCCGTCGATGCTGACGCTGGCCGGCGTGGCGGTGACCTGCGCCGGCGTCGCCATGGTGGCCTGGCGGCCGCGGCTGCCCCCGCGATGACGCTCGCCGCGCTGATCGCGCTCGGCGTGCTGACGCACACGACCTTCGTGTCGATGCGCATGGCCGGCTCGCTCTATGCGCTGGCCAACGGCGCTTCGACCTTCACCGTCGGCGTGCTGATGGCGCTGTTCGCGCTGGTGCCGATGCTCACCGCCGTGCGCGCCGGCCGCTGGCTCGACGCCGAGGGGCCGCGGCGGCCGCTGCAGCTCGGCGCGGCGCTGCTGGCCGCCGGCAGCGCGCTGCCGACGCTGATTCCCTACGCGGTGGCCGACATCGCGCCGCTGCTGGTCGGCTCGGCGCTGGTCGGTACCGGCTCGATGCTGGTGCAGCAGACCTCGATCAAGCTGGTGGGCGAAGGC
>CALGWX010000065.1 GCA_937936215.1 uncultured Burkholderiaceae bacterium
CGGCGTGCCGCCCACCGAGCGGAAGGCGCGCACGGGCGAGTTCACGCCGCCGGGGATGGTCTGTTGCGCCCGGCTGAAAAGCAGTTCGTTGCGGTCCACGTCGTCCACCGATACGGCAAAAGGCATAAGTGTAAGCAGCGGCCTACGCGAGCCTCCCCCGCCACGGCCGGCGCAGCGCCGCCGCGGCACCGCCGGCGTCGGTTGGATCTAGACCGTAAGCATGAACATTCGCTGCTGCTCGACGGGAAAGTCGCGGGCTATGATCGTTCGGCGGGTATGTGAGTCAACACGAACGCGACGCAACACACAAACGGAAATGGCGGCCGAGGCGGGGAAGCGGACCTGGATGTGCCTGATCTGCGGTTGGATCTACGACGAGGCCGCGGGACTGCCCGACGAGGGCATCGCGCCGGGCACGCCGTGGGAGCAGATCCCGCCGAACTGGACCTGTCCGGAGTGCGGCGCGCGCAAGGAAGACTTCGAGGTGGTGGAGATCTGAGCGGCGGCGCCGCGAGACTCTCCCCGGCCTGCGCTCACCGGCCTGCAAGCACGGTTTTGACTCCCGGAGTCTGCCCATGTCGGTACAGGATTTCTCACGGATCCGCGGCACGCGCGTGATGGTCATCGACGACTCGAACACCATCCGGCGCAGCGCCGAGATCTTCCTGAAGCAGGCCGGCTGCGAGGTCATCCTCGCCAACGACGGCTTCGAGGCGCTGTCGAAGATCAACGACCACCAGCCGGCGATCATCTTCTGCGACATCCTGATGCCGCGGCTGGACGGCTACCAGACCTGCGCGCTGATCAAGCGCAGCCCGCGCTTCTCGAAGACGCCGGTGGTCATGCTGTCGTCGAAGGACGGCCTGTTCGACCGCGCCCGCGGCCGGATGGTGGGCTCCAGCGAGTACCTGACCAAGCCCTTCACCAAAGACAGCCTGCTGACGGCGGTCCTGCAGCACTCCGCCGCCGGCGCCGCCCTGAACTGACTCGACCCTGGAAGCGAGCCCATGCCGATCAAGAAAGTCCTCGTCGTCGACGACTCGCCGACCGAGCGCTATTTCCTGACCGAACTGCTTACCAAGAACGGCTTTCACGTCTTGGCGGCGGAGAACGCGGAAGAAGCACTGATCAAGGTCAAGGCCGCCGCGCCCGACCTGATCCTGATGGACGTGGTGATGCCCGGCCAGAACGGCTTCCAGCTCACGCGCCAGATCGCGCGCGACCCGGCCACGCAGCACATCCCGATCATCATGTGCACGAGCAAGAATCAGCAGACCGACCGCATCTGGGGCCTGCGCCAGGGGGCGCGCGACTACGTCACCAAGCCGGTGAAGGCCGACGAGCTGCTGAACAAGATCGCTGCGATAGGTTGACCGTGAACGCGCCGATGGAACACGCCCAACGGCTCGCCGGCCTGCGCGACTTCTCGGCGCAGCTGGCGCAGCGCCTCGCCGAACCGAAGGAGAGCGCGGCGCCGCCGCGGCTGGCGGTGCGCATCGGCGGTCGCGGCTACCTGCTCGAGATGACCCACGTCGGCGAGGTGGTCCCCAACGCGGTGGTCGCGCCGGTGCCGTGGACGCGGCCGTGGTTTCGGGGTCTCGCCAATGTGCGCGGGCGCCTGGTCAACGTTTACGACCTGCAGCGGATGAGCGGCGGCGAGGCGCTGCGCGAGGAGCAGTCGCGGCAACTGCTGGTGCTGGCCGACTCGCTGCGGGCCAACGCCGCGCTGCTGATCACGCGCGCCTTCGGCCTGCGCGCGGCCAAGGACCTGAAGGCGCTTCCGGCGGCTGCCGCCGCAGCGCCTTGGGAGCGGGCGAGCTATCTCGACGCCGACGGCGTGACGCTCACGGAGCTCGACGTGCCGCGCCTAGTCGCCGACGAACGTTTCGGCTCGATCGGCATCTAGGGCCGGCGACGATGAATCGCACCAACCTCGACACAGGCTGCTGGCGCGGCGGTACGCGGTGAAAAGGACGGCGGATCAGATGGGAACGATGGAGCCGAAGGAAGTGGGTCGCGCGAACGCGGACGGTCCGATCACGGTGCAGCCGTTTCGCTACACCGAGTTCGCGGGCCGGGATGCGGCGCTGCGCGTCGAACCGACGGTGCCGCCCGCGCCGCCGACGCAGAAGATCGACCGCAGGAAGCTGCCGGCGGCAGACAGGAAGGGCGGTTGGGCAGCCCGCCTGCTGGAAAAAGCCAAGCGCAGCGACCTGCCGGTCATCGGTGGCCGCCCGCTGCCGAAGCAACTGCAGGCACTGCTGCTACTGCTGGGCCTGTTCGTCGCGCTGGCCATCGCCATGCTGGTGCTCGACGCGCGCACCGTCGGCAGGCACGGCGAACTCTCCGCGCAGATCGCCAGCGCAATGGTGCACACGCAGCGCATGGCGCGCGCCGCCACGGCGGCCAGCGAAGGCAACGCCGCGGCCCTGGCCGAGGTCCGCAGCAGTCGCGACGAGGTCAATCGGGCGCTGCAAGGGCTGTCGCGGTCGGCGTCGGGGCCGCTGGCCGCCGAGCTGACGCGCTTCGCGGATGGCTGGAAGGCCGTCGATGCCGCGGCGGGCCAATTCGCTGCGCAGGAGAAGGCCCTCCTCGCCTTCGCGCCGTTGCTGGCGGCCATCAACGAGGCCGCGCCGCACCTGGCAGCGCTGGCGGACGAGCTCACCACGGCGCGGCTGCAGCAGAGCGCCTCGGCGCGCGAAGTGGGCCTGCTGGCCCAGCTGACGGCGGCGTCATGGCGACTGTCGTCGACCGCGAACCAGGTGCCCGCTGGCCGTGCGCAGGCCGATGCCGCGGACCGGCTCGCGCGTGACGTCGCGCAGCTGCGCGACATCGCCCAGGCGTTGCTGCCCGCGGCCGACGGCGAGTCGCGCAGCCGCCTGCAGCAGGTCGCCAAGATCGCCAGCGACCTGCAAGCGGTGGCGGCGGCGGGCGCGTCGGCCGCGGCGGGCGTGGCCGAGGCCGCGGCGGGCCGCGTCGCCATCCAGTCGCGCGCGGAAGCGCTGCGCCAGCAGCTGGCGACGATGCAGTCACTGGCCGCGTCGGACTACGGCGGACGCGCGCTGTATCGCGTCGCCGCGGTCCTGTTCGTGCTGCTGGCGCTGGCCACGGTGCTGGCGCTGGTGCAGGTGCTGCTGCGCGGCAGCCGCCGACGGGCACAGGAAGCGGAGGCGCAGCGGCTGGAAGCGCAACGCCTGGAGCAGGAGGCGAAGCGGGCCAATGACCGCAACCAGGCGGCGATCCTGCGGCTGATGAACGAGCTGCAGGAGGTCGCCGACGGCAACCTGACGGTGCAGGCCACGGTCACCGAGGACATCACCGGGGCCATCGCCGACACGGTGAACTACACG
>CALGWX010000066.1 GCA_937936215.1 uncultured Burkholderiaceae bacterium
GCCAGCCGCAGCCGCGCCAGCACGTCGCCGGCGGCGCCTCCCAGCGCGACGACCAGCCCCTCCCCCATCGCCACGGACTGCCCGGTCAGCGCCGCGATGTTCACCTGGTGCGTGACCAGGGCGATACGCCGCAGCGGCCGCTGGGCGGCGAGATAGTCGCGCAGCGCGCGCGTCTGCGCCTCGCGGCTGCTGCCGTCGGCGAAAAACGAGTTCAGCGGCTCGAAGACGCGCACCGGCTGCTGCGGGAAGGCGAGCCTGGCGGTGTCGACGCAGCGGCACCAGCGGCTGGACAGCACCTCGTCGAAAGCGATGCCTCGGCGCCGGAACTCCTCGCCCAGGCGGCGCGACTCGGCGCGGCCGGCCTCCGAGAGATTGCGCTGCGTGGCGCAGTCCTCGAGCCGGAAGCCCAGCGGATCGCCGATGCCCGGCCCGGTCTGCGCGTGCCGCAGCAGCAGCGCGCAGCCGCCCGCCGAAAGTTGCCGCCACGCCGCGTCGTCAGCCCACGCCGCGCCCCCGAAGCCGAGGGCAACCATGGGGGCTGCCTGCAGCAGCCGGCGTCGTGTCGAATTCATGCTCCGCTCAGCCTCATCTCCGCCAGTTCGAGCGCCTCCTGCGGCCCACGCAGCACCAGCACGTCGCCCGGCCGCAGCACCAGGTCGTCGGAAGGGTCGGCGCCGCGAATTCCCCGCCGCCGCACCGCGGTCACCTCGGCGCCGAGCTTGGACAGTTCCAGTTCGCCGAGGGTTCGGCCGACTGCGGCCGCCCCCTCCTGGATCGCCACCGAGTGCAGCCGCGCGTGCGCCGCTTCGTCCTCGAAATCGACGCGGTCGTCGGCGCCGTGGAAGTAGCCGCGCAGGAAGCGGTAGCGCGAGTCGCGCGCCTGCTGCACGCGCCGCACCACCCGCGACAGCGGCACCCCCAGCAGCACCAGCGCGTGCGAGCCGAGCATCAGGCTGCCCTCGAACACCTCGGGAACCACCTCGGTGGCACCCGCCTTCAGCAGGCGGTCGAGGTCGGCATCGTCCTGCGTGCGCACGATGACCGGCAGCTTCGGGTTCAATTCGTGCGCATGGTGCAGGACCTTCAGCGCCGAGTGGGCATCGTTGTAGCTGATCACCAACGCCGCGGCGCGCGAAAGCCCCGCCGCCACCAGCGTCTCGCGCCGCGCCGCATCGCCGTAGACCACCGAGTCGCCGGCGGCGGCAGCCTCGCGTACGCGATCGGGGTCGAGGTCGAGCGCCACGTAGGGAATGCCCTCCTCGGCCAGCATCCGCGCCAGGTGCTGGCCGCTGCGGCCATAGCCGGCGATGATCACGTGCCGCTCGACCGCCATCGAACGGGCGGCGATGCTGTGCAGCTCGAGCGCCCGCTGCATCCACTCGGAGGCGACGAAGCGCAGCGCGATGCGGTCGCTGTATTGGACGAGGAACGGGGTGGCGAGCATCGACAGCAGCATCGCCGCCAGCACCACCTGGCGCAGCGTCGGGTCGATCAGCGGCGCGCCCTGCGCCAGCAGCACGAAGCCGAACTCCCCCGCGGTGGCCAGCCCCAGGCCGGCGCGGATCGCGGTGCCCGGCGGCGCGCCGAAGTGGCGCGCCAGGCCGATGATCAGCAGGCACTTGAAGGCGGTGGGCCCCAGCAGCGCCAGCAGCACCCAGCCGAACTGCTCGACCACCACCTGCACGTCGAGCAGCATGCCGATGGTGATGAAGAACAGCCCCAGCAGCACGTCGCGGAAGGGGCGGATGTCCTCCTCGACCTGGTGGCGGTACTCGGTCTCGGCGATCAGCATGCCGGCGACGAAGCTGCCCAGCGCCAGCGACAGCCCGGCGTGCTCGGTGACCCACGCCAGTCCCAGCGCGATCAGCAGCACGTTCAGCACGAACAGTTCGTGCGCCCGCCGCTTGGCCACCAGGTGCAGCCAGCGCTGCACGAACCAGCGGCCGCCGACCAGCAGCAGCGTCAGCAGCAGCACGGCCTTCAACATCGCCAGCGTCAGCGACTCGATCAGGTCCTCGGCGTGCGCCGCCAGCGCCGGGATCACGACCAGCAGCGGCACCACGGCGAGGTCCTGGAAAAGCAGCACGCCGACCATGCGGCGTCCATGCTCGGTCTCCAGCTCCAGCCGGTCCGCGAGCAGCTTCATCAGGATCGCCGTCGACGACATCGCCAGCGTGGCGCCCAGCAGGAACGACGAGGCCAGCGGCAGCGGCCAGAAGAAGCTCACCACCCAGCCCGCGGCGACGACGGCGGCGATCGTCAGCAGCACCTGCGCCATGCCGAGCCCGAACACCAGCGCCCGCATGCTCTTGAGCTTCGGCAGCGAGAACTCCAGCCCGATCGAGAACATCAGGAAGACGACGCCGAACTCGGCCAGATAGCGCGTCTCCTTGCTGGCGGGGACCAGCCCGAGGGCGTTGGGGCCGATGACGATGCCCACCGTCAGGTAGCCGAGCATCGGCGGCAGGTTCAGCAGCCGGAAGCCGACCACGCCGATCACGGCGGCGGTGAGCAGCAGCAGGGTCGTCTCGAGCGCGGTGGGCATCGGGTCGGCCGGAACGGCTAATACGAGCAAGAGCCATGCCAGCCAAGGGTCGCCAGAGTATCATCGACCGCGATTCCCGCCCTTCTCCGCCGTCCTTCCCTGCGCCGCTTTTCCCGATGCCGACCGCCGAGACTTCCGCCCCGCGGCGCGGCAACGCGCTCGAGCTGGCACGCACCGTGCTCAACATCGAATCGCAGGCGGTGGCGGGGCTGGCCGGCCGGCTCGACGAGGCCTTCCTGCGCGCGGTCGACCTGCTGCTGGCCTGCCGCGGCCGCGTGGTGGTCAGCGGCGTGGGCAAGAGCGGGCACATCGGCCGCAAGATCGCCGCGACGCTGGCCTCGACCGGCACGCCGGCGATGTTCGTCCACGCCGCCGAGGCGGCGCACGGCGACCTCGGCATGATCACCGCCGCCGACGTGCTGGTGGCGCTTTCTTACTCCGGCGAGACGGCGGAGCTGCTGACCATCGTGCCCGCGGTCAAGCGCGAGGGCACGCCGTTGGTGGCCATCACCGGCCACGCCGACTCGTCGCTGGCGCGCCACGCCGACGTGCACCTGGACATCCGCGTCGAAAAGGAGGCCTGCCCGCTGAACCTGGCGCCGACCTCCTCGACGACGGCGATGCTGGCACTCGGCGACGCGCTGGCGGTCGCCTGCCTGGACGCGCGCGGCTTCGGGCCGGAGGACTTCGCCCGCTCGCATCCCGGCGGTGCGCTCGGCCGCCGGCTGCTGACCCGGGTCGAGGACATCATGGCCACCGGTGAAGCGGTGCCGTCGGTGCCGCTGACGGCCTCGGTGATGGACGCCGTGCGCGAGATCTCGCGCAAGCGGCTCGGCATGACGGCAGTGGTCGACGCCGACGGCAGGGTGGCCGGCATCTTCACCGACGGCGACCTGCGCCGGCTGCTCGAGCGCGGCGCCGACGTTCGCGACCTGCCGGTGGCCGAGGTGATGACCCGCCATCCCCTGACCATCGGTCCGCGGGCGCTCGCCGCCGAGGCGGCCAAGCTCATCGAGACGACGCTGAAGAACCAGCTGCTGGTGGTCGACGACGGCCGCCTGGTCGGCGCGCTGCACGCGCACGATCTCACTGCCGCGAGGGTGCTGTGAACCCGACCGAGGCGCGCGCGGCCGCGGTGCGACTGCTGGTGCTCGACGTCGACGGCGTGCTGACCGACGGCCGCCTGTACTTCAGCGCCGACGGCGAGTCGCTGAAGGTCTTCGACGTGCGCGACGGCCACGGCGTGAAACTGCTGCGCGAGGCCGGCGTCGAGGTGGCGATCCTGTCGTCGCGCCGCTCGGCGATGGTGCAGCAGCGGGCGGCCGATCTCGGCATCCGCCACGTGGTGCAGGGCGCTGCCGACAAGGGGCCGGCCTTCGCCGCGCTGGCGGCCTCGGTCGGCGCGCCGCTGGCGCAGTGCGGTTGCATGGGAGACGACTGGCCGGATCTCGCGATGCTGGCGCAGGCCGGCTTTGCGGCCGCCGTGGCCGACGCGGCGCCGGAGGTGCGTCGCGTCGCGCACTGGGTCAGCCAGGCCCCGGGTGGCCGCGGCGCCGTGCGCGAGCTGGCGGAGTTCATCCTGCGCGCGCAGGGGCGCTTCGAGCCGCTGCTGCAGCGTTACCTGGGCACGGAGCCGGAGCGCCATGCGTGACCGGCTGTCGGTGCTGATCGCCGCCGTCCTGCTCGCCGTGGTGGCGGCGGCCAGCTTCTGGTACTCGCGCGAGATGCGGCGGCCGACCGAGCGCGTGCCGCCCACGCCCGGCGCGCCCGACTTCATCGTCGATCGCGTCGTGCTGACGCAGTTCGACGAGCGCGGGCAGGCCGCCTACAAGCTGTTCGCCGAGCGGCTGTCGTACTTCAACGAGAACGACGACATCGAACTGCTCCGGCCGCGCTTGGTCAGCCTGCGCCCGGACGAGCCGCAGGTGCAGGCGGCCTCGGCGCGGGCCCGCATCACCAACGCCGGCGAGCAGGTGCTGATGGAGGGCGACGTGCTGGTGCAGCGCGCGGCCGCGGCCGGTCGGCCGGCGCTTTTCATCCGCACCGAGAAGATGACCGCCTTCCCCGACACCGAGCGCTTCACCGCCGATGTGCCGGTGCGCATCGAGCAGGGCGCCGACCGCCTGAGCGGAGCCGCGATGGACTACGACAACCTCAAGCGTGTGCTGACCGTCAGCGGCGAGCTTCGCGCGAGCCTGGCCCCGGCCAGCCGCCGCCAGCCATGAGGCCCACATTGGCAGCGCTTTGCACGCGTCCCAGGTGGACGCGCGCACCACGGCGCGACGCTCAGGCCGCCAGCGCCCTGTGGCGCGTGGCGGCGGCCGGCGGCCGTGGCGTTGCCGTTTCGCTGGCACTGGCGCTGGCGGCGATGCCGGCGATGGCCGAGCGCGCCGATCGCGACCAGCCGACGATCATCGAGGCCGACCGCGGCGTCTTTGACGAGCTGAAGCAGGTCAACGTGCTGACCGGCCGGGTCACGCTTACCAAGGGGACGCTGCGCCTGACCGGGGAGCGGATGGAGATGCGGGTGGCGCCCGACGGCTACCGCAGCGCCATCGTGGCCGCCGCGCCCGGCGCGCTGGCGACGTTCCGCCAGCGGCGCGATGCGACACGGCCGGGCATCGAGGAGATCGTCGAGGGCGTGGCCGAGCGCATCGAGTGGGATGATAAGACCGAGACGGTGCGCTTCGTCAACCGCGCGCAGTGGCAGCGACTGGAAAACGGCGTCGTGCGCGACGTGGTGAGCGGCCGGCTGATCACCTACGACGGCGCCGCGTCGACCTACCGTGTCGACGGCGGCGAGGGCAACGACGGCCGGGTGCGCGCGGTGATCGCGCCGCGCTCGGCCGACGCGCCCAAGGGCGGCGCCCCGAAACCCGAGCCAGCGCCGATGCGGCCGGCGACGGAGCTGCCGGCAGGTCGCAAGTGAGCGGTCGATGCGGAGGCGAGTGGGCAGTGCGCGCGAATCGGATCGCGGGCGGCGACGCGAGCGCAGTCTCGCCGGCGGCCTGCCCGCGGCCCGCGCGGTGCGAGCCGCCTTGCCGCAGCCGAGAGCTGCCCGAACGGTGCGAGCCGCCACCCTGCGGCCGACAGCGGCCCGCGGGGGTGCGCTTGTCCGAGCGGGGCGGAGGATCGTCCCCACCGCGGCGCGGTCGCGTCGCGGCCTGCTCCCCGCGTTCCCTCGCACGCGCGCCCAGTGCGCGGCTCTGCCCGCGCCGCCGCCGATGAACGGCGTCGCCTCCGCTGCCGTGGGCATGCCGCAGGCGGGGACGGCCGCCGCGGTCAGCCGGCTGCGTGTCGATCACCTGCACAAGCGCTACGGCGCGCGGGTGGTGGTCAAGGACGTGTCGCTGACGGTCGAGGCTGGTGCCGTCGTCGGGCTGCTGGGGCCGAACGGCGCCGGCAAGACCACCTGCTTCTACATGGTGGTGGGCCTGGTGCCGATGGACGGCGGCGCCATCCATCTCGACGACATCTCGATCGCGCACCTGCCGATCCACCGCCGGGCGCGGCTCGGGCTGTCGTACCTGCCGCAGGAGGCGTCGGTCTTCCGCCGCCTGACGGTCGAGGAAAACGTGCGCGCGGTGCTCGAGCTGCAGCGGGGCGACGATGGCCGGCCGCTCGCGCCGGCCGAAGTGGAGCGGCGGCTCGGCGCGCTGCTCGACGACCTGCAGATCGCCCATTTGCGCACCAACGGCGCGCTGTCCCTGTCCGGCGGCGAGCGGCGGCGGGTGGAGATCGCCCGCGCCCTGGCCGCCTCGCCGCGCTTCATCCTGCTGGACGAACCATTCGCGGGCGTCGCTCCGATCGCCGTGATCGAGATCCCGCGCATCGTCCGCTTCCTGAAGGAACGGGGCATCGGCGTGCTGATCACCGACCACAACGTGCGCGAGACGCTCGGCATCTGCGACCACGCCTACATCATCAACGAGGGCCAGGTGCTGGCGGCAGGCAGCCCGCAGGAGATCGTCGCGAACGAGGCCGTGCGGCGCGTCTATCTCGGCGAGCACTTCCGGATGTAGCCATGGCAATGAAGCCCGGGCTGCACCTCAGGCAGAGCCAGCACCTGGCGCTGACGCCGCAGCTGCAGCAGTCGATCCGGCTGCTGCAGCTGTCGGCGCTGGAGCTGTCGCAGGAGATCGAGCAGGCGCTGAACGACAACCCGCTGCTGGAGTGCGACGACCCGCCGGTCGGCGCGGCCATGCGCATCGCTGCCGACGGCGCCATCCTGGGCGCAGCGCCCGTCGCGC
>CALGWX010000067.1 GCA_937936215.1 uncultured Burkholderiaceae bacterium
CCCGGCGCCGCCGCCCGCGGGTCGATGTTCGCGTCGCTTTCGCATGGCTGATTCCGGCCGCCCTGCTCGGCGGGACTGGCCCGTCGCTGCCGTGGTTGGGGGCTGCAGCCGCCGGGCCGGGAACGGAAAACCGGCGATCCCTGAGTGCGCGAATCGAGGCTCGCTCGGACCGTGACGTTTCGTCGCGGCACGAGCCTTGCCGACCGATCTCGACGGTCGCGTCGCTGCAAGCCGCTGCGTTATCGTCGCCGCCCATGCCTGAAGCGACGCCACCCGGCCGCCCCTGGCTTGCCTACGCCACGCTTGCGGCGTCGATGGCGTTGGTGGGCAGCTACGTGGCGCTGTCCAAGCCGCTGGTGGCGGCGATGCCGCTGTT
Organism: uncultured Burkholderiaceae bacterium; assembly: GCA_937936215.1. Lineage (GTDB taxonomy): Bacteria > Pseudomonadota > Gammaproteobacteria > Burkholderiales > Burkholderiaceae_F > JADJWR01. Next base: position 377 of record CALGWX010000067.1, read on the forward strand.
CGCGCTCGCCTTCGTGCGCTTTGGCATCGCGGCGGTGGCGATGATCCCGTGGTCGCTGCCGCGCGCCAACGAAACCCCGCTGACGCAGCGCGAGCGCGGGCTGCTGTTCGCGATGTCGTTCCTCGGCAACTTCCTGTTCTCGATCTTCATGCTGGCCGGCGTCAGCCTGTCCACCGCCACCGCGGCGGGCGTGATCATGGCCACGCTGCCGGCGGCGGTCGCCGCCGGCTCGCGCGTGTTTCTCGGCGAGCACCTGTCAGCGCGCGCGCTGGCGGCGATTGCGCTGGCGGTGGTCGGCATCGTGCTGCTGCAGTTCGCGCGGCCAGCCGACGATGCAACGCGCGCCGCCACCCTGCTCGGCAACCTGCTGCTCTTCGGCGCCGTGCTGTGCGAGGCCTCCTACGTGATCATCGGCAAGCGGCTTTCGCGCGTGCGCAGCCCGCTGCGCGTCTCGGCGCTGATCAACCTCTGGGGGCTGGCGCTGATGGCGCCGCTCGGCCTGTGGCAGCTGGTGCGCTTCGACCTGGCGCAACTTTCGGCCGGCCTGTGGCTGCTGCTGGTGTTCTATTCGCTGGCGGCGAGCCTCGCCGCGGTGTGGCTGTGGATGACCGGCCTGCGTCACGTGCCGGCCAACCATGCCGGGGTGTTCACGGTGGCGCTGCCGATCAGCGCCACGCTGATCGGCGTGCTGGCGCTGGGCGAGACCTTCACCGCGCTGCATGCCGCGGCGCTGCTGCTGGCCTCCATGGGTGTGGTGCTGATTGCGAGCGGGCGACCGCCGGCCGTCTCCGCTGGCGGGAGCGGGGCGGCGAGCGCCGCCCCGCAGCGCTGACGGCTTGGGATCATCCGGCCGAGCACCGGCTCGCCGGCGAGCATGGTCGTGATGGCCGGTTCGTCCCAGAGGCGCCGCGGCTTGGAACCGCTGCGAGCCGGCCATGAAATCCCGGCCCCAGCCACTGCCCTGCCGGCGGCGCCTCGCCGACTCGCGCCCCGCGACGCTCGCGCAAGATGCTGAAGACAGCGCTGCGCCACTGCGAGGTGCGGTCTCTGCGCGCTGCCACCGACAGCACCTTGGCCGGAACACGCCCCGCCATGCCTCGGCCGATCTTGCACGACCGCGGTGTGGCGATCTCCCGCGCCGGCGGGTCAGCCGCTGCGCTCCGCCAGTCCCGTCTCCAGAACCTTTTTGGTCTCGTCCCGCAGCGCCACCGCATCGCTCCAGCCAAAGCCCCGCGCCCGCAGCGGCTTGCCGATGCGCAGCCGCACGGTTCCCGGCCGCGGCAGCGCGGCGTCCGCGGGCAGCACCTGGCGCGTGCCGGTGAGCACGGCCGGCACCAGCGGCACGTCCGCCTGGGCGGCGAGCACGAAGGCGCCCATCCGCAGCGGCAACAGGCCTTCGGCGGCCCCGAACGTGCCCTCCGGGAAGAAGATCAGCGATTCGCCGGCCGCCAGCCGCGCCGCCAGCGCCCGCGTGTCCTCGATGCTGCGCGCCGTTTCCGCCCGCGCGACGAACTGGGTCCCCAGGCTGCGCAACGGTCTGCCAGTGAGCCAGTGCTCACGTAGCTCGCGTTTGGCGACGAAGGCATAGCGCGGCGGCAGCAGCGCGGTGAGCACCAGGGCGTCCACATAACTGGCGTGATTGCAGGCCAGGATGTGCGGCTCGGCGGGCAGGTGCTCCAATCCCTCCACCCGCAGCCGCACGCCAGCGGCACGGAACCCCGCGCGGGCGAGCGTTCTCGCCACCCGGCGGCGACGCTCCACTCCCGGCACGACGGATGCGCCCAGCCAGCCGGCCGAGGTAACCAGCAGCCCGACCGCCCACGCCCATAGCCCGAATGCCAGCCGCGCCGACCGCACCGACCCCTGGCGCAGCCGCGCCACCGCGCCGCGCAGGCCGAGCCGCGCCAGTTGCAGCCAGACGGCCCGCGCGCCGGCGCCGAGGGTGCCGTCCAGGTACGCCTCGCGGGTGCCGGCGCGGCGCAGCTTGCCGCTGGAGGTCTTCAGCACGCTGCCCGGCGGCACCAGCACCACGTCGTCGGCCGGGCCGTCGATGAGGTTGGCCGCCAGTTCCTGGATGCGGCGCTTCAGTTCCTGTTGCCGGGCGCGGTCGGTCTCGCGCGTCTCGGCCACCACCACGACACGCTCGGTCGCGCCGCGCGCATCGGGCACGCCGAAGACCACCACACAGCCCTTGCGGATGCCAGGCAGCTCGCCCACCGCGGCCTCCAGCTCGAACGGATGCAGGTTGTGGCCGGCGCGGATGATCAAGTCCTTGTCGCGGCCGGTGACGAACAGCTCCCCGCCCGCGAGGTAGCCGAGGTCGCCGGTGTTGCGCCAGTCGCCGTCGAGCAGTTGCGCCGTGGCCTCGGCATTGCGGTAGTAGCCGGCGGTGGCCGACGGCCCGCGAAACTGGATGCGGCCCTGCTCGCGTTCCGGCAGCACGCGGCCGGCGCGATCGACGATGCGGATCTCGTAGCCGGGCAGCGGCAGGCCGCAGGCGACGATGGCGGTGGCCTTGGGGTGACCCTCCGGCACCGGCACGGCGCGGCCGGTGAACATCAGCACCTCACGGTCGATGCGGTCGATGCGCACGCCGCGCCCCGGCGGCGGGAAGGCAAGATCGAGCCCGCACTCGGCCAGCCCGTACACCGGGGCGAGCGCCCGTGGGTCGAACCCGTACGGCGCCAGCCGCCGGGCGAACTTTTCCAGCGTCTCCGCGCTCACGGCCTCGGCGCCGTTGAAGGCCCACTTCCAGCAGGACAGCTCGAGCCCCTGCAGTTCGCGCTCGTCCAGCCGCGTGGCGCAGATCTCGTAGGCGAAGTTCGGCGCCGCCGAGATGGTGCCGCGGTGGTGGCTGATGGCCCGCAGCCAGCGCGACGGGCGGGCGAGGAACGAAAGCGGCGACATCAGCACCAGGTGCACGCCGAAATACAGGCTGCCCATCCAGGCACCGATCAGCCCCATGTCGTGATACAGGGGCAGCCAGGAGACGAACACGTCGCGCGGCCCCGCCCCCACGGCGCGGCCCATGGCGCGCAGGTTGGCCAGCAGTTGCGCGTGCGTGAGCATCACGCCCTTCGGGTTGCCGGTGCTGCCCGAGGTGTACTGCAGCAGCGCCAGGTCGTCGCCGTGGCGCACGGCCGGCGCCGCGAGCGGCTCGCCGTCGAGGTCGGCGGGGGTGAGCGCGTGGCGCAGGCTCGGCGCCAGCGGCTTGAGCAGGTGCGCCAAAGGCTTGGCCTCGGGCACGGTGACCAACAGCGGCGCCTCGCAGTTGGCGAGGATGCCGGCCTGCCGCTTCAGGTGGTCCTCCAGCGCCGAGGGCCGCGCTGGCGGATACAGGGGCACCGGCACGCCGCCCGCATACAGCGCGCCGCAGAAGGCGACGAAGAACTCCAGCGAGGTCGGCAGCATCAGCGCGCAGGTCTGGCCGGGCGCAAGCCCGTGCGCGCGCAGCCCCGCCGCAGCCCCCAGCGCCCGCTCGCGCAACTGGCCGTAGGTGAGCAGTTCAGTGCGCTCGTCGTCGAGCAGCAACGTGGTGTGAACGCGCTGCGGGTGGCGGGCCACATGCCAGTCGAGCACGTCGGTCAGCGTCCGCGCGTCGTCGGGGCTGCCGGCATAGAGTTCCGCGACCTCAGCGGCGACGGCCGGCGCCGCCGCCACGACGGCGGTGGGCAGATTGAGCGCGGCGAGGATCTCGCGCGGCGTGTTCACGCGCGCGAGGCTGTGGTCGTCGAGGCGGCGGCCGAACGCCTGCTCGCAGCGCAGGTTCAGCTCCACTCGCGCTAGGCTGTCCAGGCCAAGGTCCTCGACCAGGCGGCTGTCGAGCGTGACCGGCGGCGGTGCCGCGCGCTGCGTTTCCGCCACCAGCGCGCGCAGCAGTTCCAGCAGTTGCTGCCCGCGGTCGGCCGCGGGCGCATCCGGCAGGTCGTCCTTGCGCTGGGGCAGGGCCATGGAGGTCGGTGGTGTCGCCTCGCCAGCCGGGATGATGGGGGCCACCCGCGCCGGTCGCAACGCCGGAGTCGCCCGGGTCTGCGCTGGCGCAAAGGTGGGCGCCTTCCCGCGCTCGCGTATCTTCGGGAGCCGCCCTCGTGCGCGGCCGCGCCCATGACCCTGGTTTCCCTGCTCGACGCCGAACTCGCCTATGGCGACCTGCCGCTGCTCGACGGCGCGGCGCTGACGGTCACCGAGGGCGAGCGCATCGGACTGATCGGCCGCAACGGCACCGGCAAGTCGTCGCTGCTCGGCGTGATCGCGGGCAGCGTGCCGCTCGACGGCGGCCAGATCCAGCGCGTCGACGGCCTGCGCATGGCGCGCGTCGAGCAGGAGCCGGCGCTGCCCGCCGCCGCGCACCTGCACGAAAGCCTGCTGCTGCGCGGCCACATTCCCGCCGCGGCCGACGAGCGCGAGCGCTGGCGCATCGAGGCGCGGCTGGCGGAGTTCCTGCACCGCTTCGGCGTCGACGGCACGCGGCAGCCCGCAAGTTGCTCCGGCGGCGAACGCAAGCGGGCGGCGCTCGCGCTGGCCTTTGCGCTCGAAGCGGACCTGCTGCTGCTGGACGAGCCGACCA
>CALGWX010000068.1 GCA_937936215.1 uncultured Burkholderiaceae bacterium
CGCACGCCGGTGGCGATCATCGACGCCGCGGCGGCCTCGCGGCTGGCCATCGGCGAGGCGCTGACCAACCTCGCCGCCGCCGACATCGAGCTGTCGCGCGTGAAGCTCTCGGCCAACTGGATGGCCGCCTGCGGCCTGCCCGGGGAGGACGCCAAGCTCTACGACGCGGTGCAGGCGGCGGCCGAGTTCTGCAAGCGCCTCGGCATCAGCATCCCGGTCGGCAAGGATTCGCTGTCGATGCGCACCGCCTGGCGCGACGGCGACGAGGACAAGCGCGTGCAGGCGCCGGTGTCGCTGATCGCCTCCGCCGCCGCGCGTGTCGGCGACGTGCGCCTGAGCCTCACGCCGCAACTGCGTACCGACTGCGGCGAGACGGTGTTGATCCTGGTCGACCTCGGCAGGCAGCGGCTCGGTGGCTCGATCTTCGCCCAGGTGACGCAGCAGATCGGCAACGAGGCGCCCGACGTCGAGCGCCCCGAGCAACTCGCCGCCGCCATCCGCGCCCTGCGCGCGCTGGCGAACGCAGGGCTGGCGCTGGCCTATCACGACCGCTCCGACGGCGGGCTCTTCGCCACCGTCTGCGAGATGGCCTTCGCCGGCCACTGCGGCGTGACGCTAAACATCGACGTGCTGGCGATGGACCCGGTGGCGAGCGACTGGGGCGACTTCAAGGTCCGGCCGGAGCAGGTGCAGGTGCGGCGCGAGGAACTCACCCTGCGCGCGCTGCTGAACGAGGAGCTGGGGCTGGTCATTCAGGTGCCTGCTGCCAGCCGCAGCGCCGCGATGGACCTGCTGCGCACCGAGGGGCTGGGCGCCGCGAGCCACATCGTCGCCCAGGTGCAGAGCGGCGACCAGGCGCGTGACACGGTGGAGATCTGGCGCGACGCCAAGTGCATCTTCTCGATGCCGCGCGCGCAGCTGCAGAAAGCTTGGAGCGAGGTCTCCTGGCGCATCGCCCGCCTGCGCGACAACCCCGAGGCCGCCGACGCGGAATTCGCCCGCGCCACCGACCCCGACGATCGCGGGCTGTCGATGACGCTTACCTTCGACCCGGCCGAGGACATCGCCGCGCCGATGATCGCCACCGGCAGCCGGCCGCGCATCGCCATCCTGCGCGAGCAGGGCGTCAACAGCCACTACGAGATGGCCGCCGCCTTCGATCGCGCCGGCTTCACGGCAGTCGACGTGCACATGACCGACCTGCTCGCCGGCCGCGCCAGCCTGCGGGATTTCAAGGGCTTCGCCGCCTGCGGCGGCTTTTCCTACGGCGACGTGCTGGGCGGCGGCGGCGGCTGGGCCAAGACCATCCTGCACAACCCCAAGCTGGCCGAGGAGTTCGCCGCCTTTTTCCTGCGCGGCGACTCGTTCGCGCTCGGCGTGTGCAACGGCTGCCAGATGATGAGCCAGCTCGCGATGATGATCCCCGGCGCGCAGTGCTGGCCGCGCTTCACGCGCAACCGCTCCGAGCAGTTCGAGGGCCGGCTGGTGATGGTCGAGGTGCTGGAATCGCCGTCGCTCTTCTTCGCCGGGATGGCGGGCAGCCGGATGCCGATCGCCAACGCGCACGGCGAGGGCTACGCCTCCTTCGCGCAGCCGGAGCACCGGCAGCAGGCGGAAGCGAGCCGGCTGGTCGCCGTGCGCTTCGTCGACTCACACGGCAACGCGACCGAGCGGTATCCCTACAACCCCAACGGCTCGCCCGGCGGCATCACCGGGCTGACCACGCCGGACGGCCGTTTCACCATCCTGATGCCGCACCCGGAGCGCGTGCGCCGCACGGTGCAACTGTCGTGGCAGCCGCCGGGGCTAGGCGAGGACTCGCCGTGGATGCGGATGTTCCGCAATGCGCGGCGGTGGCTGGGCTGAGCAGCGAAGCGGCAGCTGGGTGTGTCGCGATCGCGGGAATTCGCGCGGCCGATCGCTGCCCGCAGCCGAAACGACTGGCCGGGCTGATGCAGCCGAGCCTTGTGCACGCCGATCGCCCGCCGCCTGCGCGCCCCAGCGCCGAGACGACGGATTACAGCCATCGGCAGTCGAAGCGCCGCCGCTCGAGTTGAACTGAAAGCCGGCGCAAAAGCGAAACGGGGCGCCGAAGCGCCCCTCGCCATCCCTCGCCGGATGAGCGGCTACTGGACCTTCGCGTTCTTGCGCAACTGCTCCGCGAAGGCCGCGACCTTCTGCTGCTGCAGCGCCTCGCGGATCTGCGGCGCCACCTGCTCCAGCGGTGGGAACTGCGCCTCGCGCACGTCGTCGACCTTGATGATGTGCCAACCGAACTGCGACTGCACCGGGCTGTCCGTCATCTGGCCCTTGTCGAGCTTGACCATCGCCTCGGCAAACGGCTTCACGTAGCTGCCGGGGCCGGCCCAGTCCAGCTCGCCGCCGCGCTGGGCGCTGCCGGGATCTTTCGACTTCTTGGCCAGGTCCTCGAACTTGGCGCCCTTTTTCAACTGCGCCGTGAGGTCCTTGGCCTCGGCCTCGGTCTCGACCAGGATGTGGCGCGCCTTGTACTCCTTGGTGCCGCTCAGTTTCTTCTGCTCCTCATAGGCGGCCTTGACCTCGGCGTCGGTCACCGGGTTGCGCTGCAGCTCGTCGCGCATCAGGGCCTGGATCAGCGCGTTCTGCCGCTGCACGTCGAGCTGGAACTTGACGTCGGGCTTCTCGGCGATGCCGCGCTTGGCCACTTCCTGCAGGAAGATCTCGCGCTGGATGAGCTGCTCCTTGATCTGCTCGCGCAGCTGCGGCGTGTCCTGCTGGCCCTGCTTCTTGAGCTGCTCGACCCAGGCCTCCTCGCGCGCCTTGGGGATGGGCTTGCCGTTGACGACGGCCAGGTTCTGCGCGAACGCCGCGCCGCTGACGATCAATGCTGCCGAAAAGGCGACGAATCGCAACATGACTTCACTTTCCTAGAGGGGAGGGGAAATCGACGCCGGCTTCCTGCGGCGTCTTGAGGACCATAGACAGCGCGTGCACCTCGCGCTGCATCATCTGACCGAGCGCATCATACACAAGGCGGTGTCGCGCCTGCCGCGGCAGGCCCTCGAAGCGCGCGCTCACGAGTCGTAGCCGATAGTGCCCGCCGCCGCTCTTCGCGCCTTCATGGCCCGCGTGTTTGGCGCTTTCGTCGTCGATCCGCAGTTCCACCGGTGCGAGCGCCTGCAGCCGCTCGCGCATCCGCTCGACGGTGCCCTCAGGCATCCGGCTGCTCCCGGATGTGCTGCGACAGCCACAGGCCCACGCCGACCACGAAGGCCAGCGTCAGCCCCATCAGGCCAAAGAGCTTGAAGTTGACCCAGGTGTCGGTCGAGAAACGGTAAGCGACGAACATGTTCGCCGCCGCCAGCAGGGCGAAGAAGCCCGCCCAGATCCAGAGCAGCTTTTCCCAGACGGGGTCCGGCAGGTCGATCTGCTTGCCGAGCAGCGTCCGGATGAAGTTACGCTGCCACAGCATCCGTCCGGCGGCGAGGATCGCCGCGAACATCAGATACAGGATCGTCGGCTTCCACTTGATGAACGCCTCGTCGTTCAGCCAGATCGTGGCGCCGCCGAAGACGACGATCACCGCCAGCGACAGCCACAGCATCGGCTCGACCTTCTTGCCGCGCGCCAGCAGCCAGCCCACCTGCGCCAGCGAGGCGACGATGGCCACTGCGGTGGCGAGCAGGATCGGCGCCTGCTCGCTGGTGACCTTGCCGCTGGCGATCAGCGGGCCGAGCCAGGTGGCGGCAATCTGGCCGGCTTCGGCCGGATAGGCGCCGCCCAGCTTATAGACGGCGAAGAACAGGATGACCGGGAAGAGATCGAACAGGAGCTTCATCGCGGCGGGCTTTCGGGTGCCGGCTCGAAGGTCAGCGCCGCCGAATTGATGCAGTAGCGCAGGCCAGTGGGCGGCGGGCCGTCCTCGAAGACATGCCCGAGGTGGGCATCGCAGACGTTGCAGAGAATTTCGGTGCGCACCATGCCGTGGCTGTAATCCGGCTCCTCCCGCACGTGGGCGGGGTCGAGCGGTGCGAAATAGCTCGGCCAGCCGCAGCCGGAGTCGAACTTGCTGTCGGAGGCGAACAGCGGGGTGCCGCAACACACGCAGCGGTAGATGCCGGCGGCATGGTGGTTCCAGTAGCGGCCCGAAAAGGGCGGCTCGGTCGCCTTCATCCGCGTCACGGCGTAGGCAATGCTCGACAGCTGCTGCCGCCACTCTGCATCGGGCTTGCTGATCTTGGCCATCGGTTCAGGAGGAGCAGGAAAGCACGAGGCCACTGGCCCAGTCGGGCGGCGGTGCGGCGTAATCGTCGAATTCCGGGTCGTCGTCGTAAGGGCGGGCCAACGCCCGCAGCAGCCGTTCGACCTCGGAGAAGTCCCGCGGTTTCCCCCCGTCGCCGCGGGCCTTGCGAATGGCGATTTCCGCCAGATGGTTGCGCAGCACGATCCGGGGGTTGACGCGGTTCATCCGCGCCGCGCGCTCGGCGTCAGGGCTCGCTTCGCGGCGCAGGCGCGCGCGGTAGTCCGTAGCCCAGGCGTCGAACGCGGCGCGGTCGGCGAACAGGTCGCGCACCGCGGCGTCGGCCTGGGGATCGGGACCGGCCGCGCGCAGCCGCGACAGGCCGCGCCAGAACAGCGTCCAGTCGGCGCGGTTGGCGTGCAGCAACTGCATCAGCTGCGCGATGAGCGCCTGGTCGCCCGGCTCGACGGTGGCCAGCCCCAGCTTGGCGTGCATCACCGCGTCGATGGCGGCGGCGTATTCGTCCACGAAGGCGTCGCAGGCGGCGCGGGTGGCGTCGACATCCTCGGTCAGTCGGATCAGCGCCTGGCCGAGGCAGTACAGGTTCCAGTGCGCGATCGCCGGCTGCTGGTTGTAGGCATAACGGCCGTGCGTGTCGGAGTGATTGCAGACATGCCCGGCGTCGAAGCCGTCGATGAAGCCGAACGGCCCGTAGTCGATCGTCAGGCCGAGGATCGACATGTTGTCGGAGTTCATCACCCCGTGGCAGAAGCCCACGCCCTGCCAGCCCGCGATCAGCCGCGCGGTGCGGCGCGCCACCTCGCGAAGCAGCGCCAGGTAGGGCCCGGCGCCCTTGCCGGCGGCGCGGCACTCGGGGTAGAAAGCGTCGATCACATCGTCGGCGAGCCGCCGCAGCGACTCGTGGTCCTGCCGCCAGAAGAAGTACTCGAAGCTGCCGAAGCGCACGAAGCTCGGCGCCATGCGCGTGACCACCGCCGCGGTCTCGACGTTCTCGCGAAACACCGGGTAGTCAGAACCCGTGATCGCCAGCGCCCGCGTGGTCGGGATGCCGAGCGCGTGCATCGCCTCGGAGCACAGGAACTCGCGGATCGACGAGCGCAGCACGGCGCGGCCATCGCCCATGCGCGAGTACGGCGTGCGGCCCGAGCCCTTCAGCTGCAGCTCCCAGAGCTGCCCGTCCGCGCCCCGCACCGCGCCGAGCAGCAGGGCGCGGCCGTCGCCCAGTTGCGGCACGTAGACGCCGAACTGGTGGCCGGCATAGACGGCCGCCAGCGGATCGGCGCCGTCGAAGAGGGCCGAGCCGGCCAGCGGCAGCACGGCTGAAGGCAGCCGGAGCGAGTCGGGCGCCAAGCCGATCAGCGCCGCCGCCGCCGGCGACGCGGCGACGAAGTACGGTTCGGGCAGCGGCGTGGGCGGGAGGCGGGTGTAGAACGTGCCCGGCAGCCGGCCGAAGGGGTTGCCCCAGGCGAGCGCCGCCAGCGGCGAGTCGGCAAGCAGCGGGACCGGGTGTTCGGGCGCGTTCAAGCGGGGCTCCGGGGCAGGCCGCGATTGTAAGTGCCGCGATAAACTGCCCGGCGCCATCAAACACATCGACGCTGGGGACTTCGCCGCCGGCGCCAACGCGGCGGCAGTCCATCGGCGCGGCAGGAGACACGACCATGTTGCACGGCCTGATGATGGACGTGCCGCTGCTGATCAGCTCGCTGATCGAGCACGCGGACCGGCACCACGGCGACGTCGAGATCGTCTCGCGCCGGGTCGAGGGCGACATCCATCGCTACACGTACCGCGACATGCACCGCCGCGCCCGCCAGATGGCCAATGCGCTGGCGGCGCTCGGGGTGGCGCTGTCGGACCGCGTGGCGACGCTGGCGTGGAACGGCTACCGGCACCACGAGCTTTACTTCGCGGTGTCGGGCAGCGGCGCCGTGCTGCACACCATCAACCCGCGCCTGCACCCGGAGCAGATCGCGTGGATCGTCAACCACGCCGAGGACCGGCTGCTGTTCTTCGACCTCACCTTCCTGCGGATCGTCGAGGCGATCGCGCCACACTGCCGCACCGTGCGCCACTTCGTCGCCATGGCCGACCGCGACCGCATGCCGGCGCAGGAAAGGGTCGAACTGCTGTGCTACGAGGACCTGGTCGACCGCCATTCCGACCGCTACGCGTGGCCGACCTTCGACGAGCGGCTGGCCTCATCGCTGTGCTACACGTCGGGCACGACCGGCAACCCCAAGGGCGTGCTGTACAGCCACCGCTCGACCCTGCTGCATGCGTATGCCGCGGTGTCACCGGATGCACTGGGCATGTCGGCCACCGACACCGTGCTGCCGGTGGTACCGATGTTCCACGTCAATGCGTGGGGCATTCCGTATGCGGCGCCGATGGCCGGCGCCAAGATCGTCTTCCCCGGGCCGAACCTCGACGGCAAGTCGCTGTACGAGCTGTTCGAGGCCGAGGGCGTGACCTGCTCGGCCGGGGTGCCCACCGTCTGGCAGGGTCTGCTGGCCCACGTCGAGGCCCACGGGCTGCGTTTCTCGACGATGAAGCGCACGGTGATCGGCGGCTCCGCCTGCCCGCCGGCGATGACGCGGCTGTTCGAGGACAAGTACGGCGTGCACGTGCTGCACGCGTGGGGCATGACCGAGATGAGCCCGCTCGGTACTGTCTGCTCGTACAAGCCGAAGCACCTGGCGCAGGGGGTGGAGGCGCAGCGCGCGGTGCAGGTGAAGCAGGGCCGCGCGATCTTCGGCGTCGACATGCGCGTCGTTGGCGAGGACGGCGGCGAGCTGCCCTGGGACGGCAAGGCCTTTGGCAGCTTGCTGGTGCGCGGGCCGTGGGTGCTGCGCGAGTACTACAAGGGCGAGGGCGGCAACCCGCTGCGGGCGGACGAGCGCGGCCGCGAGTGGTTCCCGACCGGCGACGTGGTGACCATCGACCCCGACGGCTACATGCACATCACCGACCGCACCAAGGACGTGATCAAGTCGGGCGGCGAGTGGATCAGCTCGATCGAGCTCGAGAACATCGCGGTCGCGCACCCGGCGGTGGCGATGGCCGCCTGCATCGCGGCGCCGCACCCGAAGTGGGACGAGCGCCCGCTGCTGGTGGTGGTGAAGAAGCCCGGCGCGACGGTGACCCGCGAGGAGCTGCTCGCCTTTTACGAGGGCAAGGTGGCCAAGTGGCAGGTTCCCGACGACGTGGTGTTCGTCGACTCGATCCCGCTGGGCGCCACCGGCAAGATGCTGAAGAACAAGCTGCGCGAGCAGTTCCGCAACTACCGGCTGCCCACCGCCTAGGAGTCTGCGCGGCAGAGTGGAGCGAAGCGAAACGGGTGGGGCGAGCACCCAATTGGCCCCGGTTTCGAGGCCGCGTACTGGTACGTACGCAACGAGAAACCGGGGCGAAGTGGGACTCGCCGCCGCCGGTAGCAGCCGATTCGTTTCAGCCGCGCAAACGCCTCGTCCCATTGCGGCGGCGTCGGCCTTCGGTATTCTGCACGGCAGTGTTCGACAACGACGAGGAGACGGACGATGAGGCGGATCGCGTTGGGCATGCTGCTGGCGGTGGCCGCCAGCGGCGTGGCGTGGGCACAGGGCAAGGGCGCGCCGAAGGGGGCGCCGGCGGTGCAGACGGTGAAAATCGCCTACCTCGACCCGCTGTCGGGGCCCTTCGCGGCGGTCGGCCAGAACATCCTCAGGCACTTCCAGTTCGCGGCCGAGCAGGCCAACGCCAAGCAGCTCGCCGGCCCCGGCTGGCGCTTCGAGATCGTGCCGTTCGACACCAAGGGCTCGCCGCAGGAGGCGCTGACGCTGCTGCGCGCGGTAGCCGACCAGGGCATCCGCTACGTGGCGCAGGGGCAGGGCTCGCACGTGGCGATCCCCTTGTCGGAGGCCATCACGCGCAACAACGAGCGCAACCCGAACCAGTCGATCGTGTTCCTGAACTACGCCGCGATCGACCCGGATCTGACCAACAGCAAGTGCAGCTTCTGGCACTTCGCCTTCGACGCCAACGTCGAGATGAAGATGGAGGCGCTCACCGACTACATGAAGGAGCGGCCCGAGATCAAGAACGTCTACCTGCTGAACCAGAACTACTCGTTCGGGCAGCAGGTGGCGCGCTATGCGAAGGACCTGCTCGCGCGCAAGCGGCCGGACGTGAAGATCGTCGGCGAGGACTTCGTGCCGCTGGGGCAGGTGCGCGACTTCTCGCCGTACATCGCCAAGATCCGCGCCGCCGGCGCCGACACGGTGATCACCGGCAACTGGGGCACCGACCTGGTGCTGTTCGTGCGCGCCGCCCGCGACGCGGGGCTTACCGCCAACTTCTACACCTACTACGCCGGCGTGGTCGGCACGCCGACCGCGATGGGGGCCTCCGGCGCCGACCGCGTGCGGCAGGTTTCCTACTGGCACCCCAACATCGAGAAGAACGCGCTGGAGCCCGTCTACCTCGAGTTCAAGAAGCGCTTCAACGAGGAGTGGTACGTGCTGGCGGCGCACAACGCGATCGCCATGCTGGCCGAGGCGATCAAGCGCGCGGGATCGGCCGATCCGCTGCGGGTGGCGCACGCGATGTCGGGCCTGAAGATGATGGGGCCGACGGGAGAGATCGAGATGCGCGCGCGCGACCATCAGCTGCAGCAGCCACTTTACGTCTCGACCTTCACCAAGGCCGGTGGGGCGGTGAAGCACGACGCGGAGAACACCGGCTTCGGCTTCCGCACCGAGCGGGTGATCCCGACCTACGTCGCGGCCACGCCCACCTCGTGCAACATGCAGCGCCCGCCCAAGCCGTAGCGAAAGGACACTGACCCGGCCGCGCGGGCGCCGCCGGCCCCGGCTACCCTGACCGGCCCGCCTGCGGGCCGGTTTCACATCGGCGCCGACGCCGCGCCGAGCCCGTGCCCCGGCACAACGACAGCCGCCGATGACCGCCGAGCTCTTCTTCGTCCAGCTGCTCAATGGCCTGAGCTATGGGCTGCTGCTGTTCATGCTCGCCGCGGGACTGACGCTGATCTTCTCGATGATGGGCGTGCTGAACTTCGCCCATACCAGCTTCTACATGATCGGCGCCTATCTCGCCCACCAGATCTCGACCTGGGTCGGCTTCTGGGCGGCGCTCGTCCTGGCGCCGCTCGCCGTCGGGCTGTTGGGCGCGGCGGTCGAGCACTGGGGCCTGCGCCGCGTGCACAAGTGGGGGCACGTGCCGGAGCTGCTGTTCACCTTCGGCCTGTCTTACATCATCTTCGAGCTGGTGCAGGTGATCTGGGGCCGGGCGCCGGTGCCGTACCGCGTGCCGGAGCAGCTCGACGGGCCGGTCGGCTGGCTGCAGGCGCTGGGCTTCACCTTCCCCGCCTACCGGCTGTTCATGATGGCGGTGGCGCTGCTGATGCTGGGCGGCCTGTGGCTGCTGCTGAAGCGCACCCGCACCGGGCTGGTGATCCAGGCGGCGCTGACACACCCGGAGATGGTCGAGGCGCTGGGGCACAACGTGCCGCGCGTGTTCATGCTCGTCTTTGGCGCCGGCTGCGCGCTGGCGGGGCTGGCCGGCGTGATCGGCGGCAACGCCTTCGTCACCGAGCCCGGGATGGCCGGCACCGTGGGCGCGATCGTGTTCGTGGTGATCGTCTTTGGCGGGCTGGGGTCTCTATCGGGCGCGTTCATCGCCTCGCTGCTGCTGGGGCTGGTCGACGCCTTCGGCAAGACGAGCGGCGCGTCGCTTGCTGGGCTGCTGGCGTCGTTGGGCGCGGAAGTCACGCCGCAGACCTTCGGCTGGCCGCTCCTTTCGATGACGATGTCGCAGGTGGCGCCGGTGCTGCCATACCTGCTGCTGGTGCTGATCCTGATGTTCCGCCCGCGCGGGCTGATGGGTAAGCGGGAGAGCTGATGTCGGGCGCGAGGCTTTCGTTGGGTTGCCGTTGCAGCGCGCGGCAGGCTTTGCCCGCCGCTGCCGGCTGCCTGCCCGCGCCAGCGACGGCAGGCTTAAGCATGGCCGCCGCGACACAACGGGCGCCGGGGTCGGCCGGCGCAGTTCCGTCCCTGCCGGCGGCGGGGACGGCGCGCTGGCGCCCAGCCAAGGCGAGGGGGTGGGGGCTTGAGGCGAGCGGGTGCGGCGCGCGAGACGGCGGTCGGAACGGGCGGGTAGGCGCCACGTCGCCGCCTCAGGTCGGCCGCGATCGACACGCTCGGCGTTTGCCGGTGCCGTTGACCACGGCCCATCGCGAATCGCAGCGCCATGGCTGAACTCGGCGAACTGCACTTCAAGCCGTTGAACTTCGGCCGCTGGCCCTTCGACGGCTCTCGCGCCGGGCGGGCAGGCGCCACGGAGCCGCTTCAGGTCAGCCGCGATCGACACGCCCGGCGTTTGCAGGTCCCGTTGACCACGGCCCATCGCGAATCGCAGCGCCATGGCTGAACTCGGCGAACTGCGCTTCAAGCCGCTGAACTTCGGCCGCTGGCTCGTCTGGGGCCTGACGGCAGCGGTGTTCATCGCCGCGCCGCAGGTGTTCACCAGCGGCTTTTCGCGCGCCCTGCTGTCGCAGATGGGCATCATGATCATCTTCACGCTGTCGTACAACATGCTCCTCGGGCAAACCGGGCTGCTGTCGTTCGGCCACGCGGTGTACTCGGGGCTGGGCGCGTACTTCGCCATCCACGCGCTGGCGCTGATCGGCAAGGGCCAGTTCACCTTCCCGGTGTCGCTGCTGCCGCTCATCGGCGGCGCGGCGGGGATGTTCTTTGGCGTGGTCTTCGGTTGGCTGACGACCAAGCGCGCCGGCACCACCTTCGCGATGATCTCGCTCGGCATCGGCGAGATGGTCTTCGCCGCCTCGCTGATGTTCCCCGGTTTCTTCGGCGGCGAGGCGGGCATCAGCGGCAACCGCACCGCCGGGCCGCCGTTTCTCGGCATCCCTGGGCTGACTTTCGGCCCCGACATCCAGGTCTATTACCTGATCGCCGCCTGGACCTACGCCAGCATGATCGCCATGTACGCGCTGACGCACACGCCGCTGGGGCGGATCGCCAACGCCGTGCGGGACAACCCGGAGCGCGCCGAGTTCATCGGCTATGACGCCCGCCGCGTGCGCTGGATCATGATGTGGCTGTCCGGCTTCTTCGCCGGCGTCTCCGGCGGGCTGTCGGCGATTAACCTCGAAAGCGTGGGCAGCGGCGCCGTGCACATGGTCGCCTCCGGCGGCGTGCTGCTGGCCGCCTTCATCGGCGGCGTGCTGTTTTTCTTCGGCCCGATCCTCGGCGCGGTGGTGTTCGTGTTCTTCGCCTTCGCGCTGTCGGAGTACACGCCGGCGTGGCACCTGTACCTTGGCGTGTTCTTCGTGCTGCTGGTGATGTACGCACCCGGGGGGCTGTCGAGCCTCATCCTGCTCAACCTGCGGGTGGCCAAGTTCGGCAAGTTCCGCCGCCTGCGCGACCCATACGTCGGCGTGCTCGGCGCTGGGGTAGCGCTGGTGGCCGGCGTCGTGCTGCTGATCGAGATGACCTATCACATCACGCTCGGCATCGGCACCGGCCCGATCGTGAAAGTGTTCGGCTTTCCGTTCGACACCGGCCGCGGCGAGTCCTGGGTCTTCACTGTCGCGCTGCTCGCCGCCGGCGGCGCGGCCTTCGAGTACATGCGCCGCCGCTTCAAGCGCGAGTGGGATGCGATCGCCGTGGAGATCGAGGACTGGAAGCGCGACAACCCGGAGGAGGACCAGTGAGGCGCCGGTGGCCCCTCGCGGCAAGGCCCGCCTGGCGCGGGAACGGCGCCGGGAGCGCACGATGAGCGCGCCGGCGCTGCAACTCGTCGACGTGCGCAAGCGCTTCGGCCGCACCGAGATCATCCGCGGCGTCAGCCTCGCCGTGGCCGCCGGCGAGCGGCACGCGATCATCGGGCCGAACGGGGCCGGCAAGTCGACGCTGTTCAACCTGATCAGCGGCCGCTTTCACGCCGACGCCGGCGAAATCCTGCTCAATGGCACGCCGATCACGCGCCGCAAGCCGTTCGAGATCAACCGCATGGGGCTGGCGCGCAGCTTCCAGATCACCAATATCTTCCCCAAGCTCACCGTCTTCGAGAACCTGCGCTGCGCGGTGCTTTGGCCGCTCGGCTACCGATACGCCTTCTGGCGCAACCTCAACCGGCTCGCCGACGCCGAGGAGCGCGCCAACGAGCTGCTGGAGCGCATCGGCCTGCGGCGGCGGCGCAACATCCCCGCGGGGCTGCTCACCTACGCCGAGCAACGGGCGCTGGAGATCGGCATCACGATCGCCGGCGGCGCCAACGTGATCCTGCTCGACGAGCCCACCGCCGGCATGAGCCGCAGCGAGACGGCGCGCGTGGTGGCGCTGATCCGCGAGGTGACCGCCGGCAAGACGCTGCTGATGGTCGAGCACGACATGAGCGTGGTCTTCGGGCTCGCCGACCGCATCTCGGTCGTCGTCTACGGCGAGGTCATCGCCAGCGGCGAGCCGGCGGCGATACGGGCGGATGCACGGGTCAAGGAGGCGTACCTGGGCCAGGCAGCGCCGGAGGCAGCCTGATGCTCAGCGTGGCCAATTTGCAGGCCTATTACGGCAAGAGCCATGTGCTGCACGGCGTCGACCTGGAAGTGGGGCAGGGCGAGATCGTCAGCCTGCTCGGCCGCAACGGGGTCGGCCGCTCCACCACCGCCAAGGCGATCATGGGGCTGGTGGACTGCACCGGCCGGGTGGTGTTCAAGGGGCAGGAAATCACCGGCTGGCCGGCGTACCGGATTGCCCGCGCCGGGCTGGGCTATGTGCCTGAAAGCAGGGACGTTTTTCCCGGCCTGACGGTGGCGGAGAACCTCGCGCTGGGGCTGAAGGGGCGGCGGCCGGGGCGGTGGCGCTTCGACGACATGTATGCGCTCTTCCCCGCCCTGCGCGAGCGGGAGCGGACCCTGGCCGGCGTGCTTTCTGGCGGCGAACAGCAAATGTTGACGCTTGCCCGTACGATGATGGGCGACCCGGACCTGGTCATCATCGACGAGCCGACCGAGGGCCTGGCGCCGAAGCTGGTGCAGCTGGTGGCGGAGTTCCTTAAGGCGCTGCAAGCGCGCGGCATCTCGGTGCTGCTGATCGAGCAGAAGCTGACGATCGCGCTCGACGTCTCGCAGCGGCTGTACGTGATGGGACACGGCCACATGGTCTTCGCCGGCACGCCGCAGGAGCTGCGCGGCAACCGGCTGATCCGGCAGGAGTGGCTGGAGGTGTGACGGGGGAGGGCTGGCGGCTGCGCGTGGGCGGGGCCTGACCGAGGAGCGAGGGAGAAGAACAAGTGAAGGTCTATTTCGAGCGCCGCGGCGACGTGGCCGTGCTGCAGATCGACAACCCGCCCGTCAACGGCCTCGCGCTGGCGGTGCGCAAGGGCATCAGCGCCGGCCTGCAGCGGGCGCGCAACGACCCGAAGGTCAAGTCGATCGTCATCACCGGCACCGACAAGGTGTTCTCCGGCGGTGCCGACATCCGCGAGTTCAACACGCCGGCGCAGGCGGCCGAGCCCAATCTGCTGCAACTCGTCGACGCGGTGGAGGCGAGCCAGAAGCCGGTGATCGCGGCCATCAACGGCGTCTGCATGGGCGGCGGGCTAGAACTGTCGCTCGCCTGCCACTACCGCCTGGCCACGCCAAACGCGACGATGGGCCTGCCTGAGGTCAAGCTGGGGCTGATCCCGGGCGCCGGCGGCACGCAGCGGCTGCCGCGGGCGATCGGTGCCGAGCCGGCACTGGAGATGATCGTCTCCGGCGAACCGATCGGCGCCGAGCCGGCGCTGAAGCTCGGCCTGATCGACCGCATCGTGCCGGCCGACACCTTCCAGGGCGTGCTCGACTTCGCGCAGGAACTGGCCGGCCGCCGCACGCATCCGCGGCTGCGCGGCGCGCGGGCGCTGCTGCCTACTGGCGCGGAGCCCGACAGCTTCTTCGCCGCCGCCCGCGAGCGGGTGAGCAAACAGGCGCGCGGCATGATCGCGCCGGGCAAGTGCGTCGAGGCCGTTGAGGCCGCGGTGCGCCTGCCCTTCGAGGAAGGCGTGAAGCTGGAGCGGGCGATCTTCCTCGAGCTGCTGAACTCGGCGCAATCCAAGGCGCTGCGGCACGCCTTCTTCGCCGAGCGCCGGGCGGCGAAGGTGATCGGCCTGCCGGAGGACACGCCGACCCGGCCGATCGAGTCGGCGGCGGTGGTGGGCTTCGGCACCATGGGCGGCGGCATCGCCATGAGCTTCGCCAACGCTGGCATCCCGGTCACCGTGCTAGAGATGTCGCAGGAAGCGCTCGACAAGGGGTTGAGCGCCTGCCGCCGTAACTGGGAGGCCGCCGCGCGCAAGGGCAAGCTCACCGCACCGCAGGTGGAGGCGCGCATGGCACTGCTGCGGCCGACGTTGCGCTACGCCGACCTCGCCTCGGCCGACATCGTGATCGAGGCAGTGTTCGAGGACATGGCGGTCAAGCAGAAGGTCTTCCGCGAGTTGGACCGTGTGGCCAAGCCGGGCGCCATCCTCGCCACCAACACCTCCACCCTCGACGTGAACCAGATTGCTGCGGCGACGCAGCGGCCCGCCGACGTGATCGGAACGCACTTTTTCAGCCCGGCCCACGTGATGCGGCTGCTGGAGGTGGTGCGCGGCGCGGCCACGGCGCCGGACGTGCTGGCCACCGCGATGAAGCTCGCCCGCCGGCTGAAAAAGGTGGCGGTGGTCGCCGGCGTATGCGACGGCTTCATCGGCAACCGCATGCTGGAGCACTATGTGCGGCAGGCGCTGTTCCTGCTGGAGGAGGGCGCCAGCCCGCAGCAGGTCGACAAGGCGCTGACCGACTTCGGCATGGCGATGGGCATCTTCGCCGTCGGCGACCTCGCCGGGCTCGACATCGGCTACGCGATCCGGCAGCGGCGCTACAAGGAAAAGCCGGGGGTGCGCTACCCGCGCATCGCCGACCGCGTGGTCGAGATGGGCCGGCTCGGCCAGAAGACCGGCAAGGGCTGGTATCGGTACGAGGAAGGCAGCCGAACGCCGCAGGTCGACGTGGAGATCGAGGCGCTGATCGAGGCCTACCGCAAGGAACTCGGCATCACGCCAAGGGCCATCGGCGACGAGGAGATTGTCCAGCGCTGCATCTTTGCGCTGGTCAACGAGGGCGCGCGCATCCTACAGGAAGGCATCGCGCAGCGCGCCAGCGACATCGACGTGGTCTACCTCACCGGCTACGGCTTTCCGGCCTGGCGCGGCGGGCCGATGTACTACGCCGAGGTCGGCGTCGGCCTGCGCCCGGTGGTCGAGGCGATGCGGCGCTTCGCCGCCGCGCCGGGCGCCGACGCGGCCTTCTGGGAGCCGGCGCCGCTGCTGGTGGAGCGCGCCGCCAGTGGCCGGCCACTCGATCCGCGCTGAATCGAGTGCGGAGACCCGGCATGGTGATGAACCGCCGCATCGTGCTCGCCAGCCGCCCAAGCGGCCCGGTCGAACTCGCCAACTTCCGGCTGGAGGAAGTGCCGCTGCTGCCACCGCTGGCCGACGGCCAGCTTCTGGTGCGCAACCGTTGGCTGTCGCTCGACCCATACATGCGCGGGCGGATGAACGAAGGGCGCAGCTACGCGCCGCCGCAGCCGCTCAATGAAACCATGATCGGCGGCACCGCCGGCGAGGTGATCGAGTCGCGCCACCCCGGTTTCGCGGTCGGCGATGCGGTCGTCGGCTATCTCGGCTGGCAGGAGCACGGCATCTCCGACGGCCGGCAGTTGATGAAGGTGGACACCAGCCGCATCCCGCTGTCGGCGTACCTCGGCCCGGTGGGCATGCCTGGCGTGACCGCCTGGGTGGGGCTGAACCGCATCATCGAGCCGAAGGCGGGCGAGACGATCGTCGTCTCCGCGGCGGCGGGCGCGGTGGGCAGCGTCGTCGGCCAACTGGCGAAGCTCGCCGGCTGCCGGGCGATCGGCATCGCCGGTGGCGAAGCAAAGTGCCGCTACGTGGTCGACGAACTCGGCTTCGATGCCTGCATCGACTACAAGAGCAAGGATGTCGGCGTCGGCCTGAAGCTCGCTGCGCCCCAAGGCATCGACGGCTGCTTCGAAAACGTCGGCGGGGCGATCTTCGACGCCGTGCTGCCGAAGATGAACGCCTTTGGCCGCATCGCGCTGTGCGGGCTGATCGCCGGCTACAACGGCGAGCCGATCCCGATCCGCAACCCGACCTGGTTCCTCATCAGCCGGCTGAAGCTGCAGGGCTTCATCGTCAGCGAGCACATGGACCTGTGGCCGCGGGCGTTGGCGGAACTTGCCGAGCATGTCGCCAGCGGGCGCATCAAGTACCGCGAGAGCATCGCCTACGGCCTGGAAAACGCGCCGGCGGCCTTCATCGGCATGCTGCGGGGCGAGAACGTCGGCAAGCAGTTGGTGAAGCTCGACTGATGCAAGACTTCGCCGGCCGCGTGGCGGTGATCACCGGCGCCGGCGGCGGCTTCGGCCGCGAGTTTGCGCGCCTGGCCGCGGCCCTCGGCATGAAGCTCGCCCTGGCCGATATCGCGGCCGAGGCGCTGGCCGACACGGTCGATGAGCTGCGCGGCCGCGGCGCCACCGTGCTCGGCGAGGTGGTCGACGTGGCTCGCAGCGACGAGGTCGCGCGGCTGGCCGATCGCACCTACGCCGCCTATGGCGCCGCGCATCTGCTCTTCAACAACGCCGGCGTCGGCTGCGGCGGCTATGTGTGGGAAAACGGCGAAGCCGACTGGCAGTGGGTGCTCGGCGTGAACCTGATGGGGATCGTGCACGGGCTGCGCCACTTCGTGCCGCGGATGCTCGACGCGGAAGCGCGCGGTGAGCCGGCGCACATCGTCAACACCGCCTCGATCGCGGGCTGGATCGCGCCGCCGCTGATGGGCGTCTACAACGTCTCCAAGCACGCGGCGGTGGCGCTGAGCGAGACGCTGCACCACGACCTGCGGCTCGCGGGCAGCCGCATCGGCGTGACCTGCCTGTGTCCGGCGTTCGTGACGACCGGCATCGCGGCCTCCGAGCGCAGCCGTCCGGCCGCGCTGGCCAGCGGGGCTGCGCCGACCGCCTCGATGCGGCTGGCGCAGGCGGCGTTGGAGAAGGCGGTGCGCTCGGCGCGCGTGACAGCCGTCGAGGTGGCGCAGCAGACCTTCGAGGCGATCCGCGCCGGGCGCTTCTACGTCTTCACCCACCCGCAGATCCTCGGCTCGGTGCGGGCTCGCTTCGAGCACGCGCTCGCCGGGCAGCCACCCGCCGACCCGTACGCCGCCAGGCCGCAGGCGCGGCCGCCGGCCGCCGACGTCGAACCCTAGCGGCCGTCGCCCGCACCGTGCCAAGGCCTCGACGGCGGGCACTTTTGGCCGCCTGGCGCGTCGAAGCGCCGGTGTCAGAATCCGTGGCTTCCGGCGACCTGCCTTTCCCGCTCCCATCCCATCAGGCCATCGATTGATGCGCATTGCCTTACGTTACTCCCGCGCCGCGCTGACGGCCGTCCTGCTGATCCTCGCCGCCGCTGTGGCGCAGGCCCGCAGCCTGCCCGCCGGCGTGCAGGAGGTCATCACCGTCGAGGGCATCACCGAGTACCGGCTCGCCAACGGCATGCAGGTGCTGCTGTATCC
>CALGWX010000069.1 GCA_937936215.1 uncultured Burkholderiaceae bacterium
TGCCTCAGCGCCACCGGCGGCCGCGGGTGCGGCGCCGCGCCGCATATCGCCCGCCGCGCGCAAGCGCGCCGCCGAATTGGGCATCGACCTGGCCACGGTCACGCCGGGCGCCGATGGCGTCGTTTCGCTCGCCGATGTCGAGCGGGCGGCGGCGCCAGCGGCGCGGCCGGCCGCGGTGCCCCCGGCGGCCGCGACGATGGCCGAGCGCGCGGCGCAGATGCGCCAGGTCATCGCCGCGGCCATGGCGCGCAGCAAGCGCGAGATCCCGCACTACTACCTGGCGGAGGACGTGCCGCTGCTGGCGGCCAATGCCTGGCTGGCGCAGGTCAATACGACACGCCTGGTCACGGCGCGGCTGCTGCTGGCGCCGCTGCTGCTCAAGAGCGTGGCCCTGGCGCTGCGGCGCTATCCGGACTTCAACGGCTACTGGCGCGACGGGGCGTTCGTCGCCGGCGAGGGCATTCACATCGGCGTGGCGATCTCGCTGCGCGCCGGCGGGCTGGTCACGCCGGCGCTGCTGGACGTCGACCGCAAGGACATCGACACCGTCAACCGCGAGTTGCTCGACCTCGTGCGCCGGGCGCGCGCCGGCTCGCTGCGCGCGGCGGAACTGGCGGCCGGCACGATCACCGTCACCAGCCTGGGCGACCAGGGCGTGGCCACGGTCTTCGGCGTGATCTACCCGCCGCAGGTGGCGATCGTCGGTTTCGGCCGCGCCAGCGAGCGGGCGTGGGCGGTCGCCGGCGGCCTGCGGGTGGCGCCGGTGGTCACCGCCACGCTGGCCGCCGACCATCGCGCCAGCGACGGCCATCGCGGCGGCCTGTTCCTCGCCGCCGTGCGCGACCTGCTCCAGAATCCCGCCGAACTCGCGAAAGCCGCGCCATGACCCGAGACGAACTCACCCGCGCCATCCTCGATGCGCTGACCGCGATCGCCCCCGAGGTGGATCCCGCGGCGATCGAGCCGACCAAGCTCCTGCGCGAGCAGACTGACCTGGACTCCGCCGACTGGCTCAACTTCCTGGTCGCGCTGCACGAGAAAACCGGCATCGACATCCCCGATGCCGACGTCGGCCGCCTGACCACGCTGGAAAAGCTGGTCGACTACTGCGCGGCGCGGCAGTGAAGCGGCTGGCCTCCTGGCCGCTGGCCGCGGCGGCGCGCGTCGACACGCTGCTGGCCGACATCGACGGCACGATGACCAGCGGCGGCCGCCTCGGCGCCGCCGCCTACGCGGCGATGGAGCGGCTGCAGGCCGCTGGCGTGCGCGTGGTGCCGATCACCGGCCGCCCGGCCGGCTGGTGCGATCTCATCGCGCGCTTCTGGCCGGTGGCGGCGGTGGTCGGTGAAAACGGCGCCTTCTATTTCCGCTACGACCACGCTGCCCGCCGCATGACGCGCCGCTGGGCTTGCGACGACGCGCAGCGCGCGCACGACCGCGCCAGGCTGGCCGAGATCGCCGACGAGGTGCTGCGCCGGGTGCCGGGCACGGCGCTGGCGGCCGACCAGAGCTACCGCGAGGCCGACATCGCCATCGACTGGTGCGAGGACGTGCCGCCGCTGCCGCCGGCAGCGGTGCAGCGGATCGTCGAGCTGCTGCAACGGCACGGGCTGACGGTCAAGGTCAGTTCGATCCACGTCAACGCCTGGTTCGGCGCCTACGACAAGCTGACGATGACGCGGCGCCTGCTGCGCGAACAGTTCGGCGTCGATCTGGAGCAGGAACGTGAGCGCCTCGCCTTCGTCGGCGACTCGCCGAACGACGAGCCGATGTTCCGCGCCTTTCCCCACTCGATCGCGGTGGCCAACATCGCCGCCTTTGCCGACGCCATCGCGCACAAGCCGGCGTACGTGACGCGGCAGCCGGAGGGCGAAGGCTTCGCCGAGCTGGCGCGGCGACTGCTGGCCGCGCGCCAGCGCACGCGTCCAGCGTGAGGCTCAACGGACGAGCCGAGGCGCCGTTCGCGCAAGCGGGCGCGGCGGCCGCGCGGCAGGCGGCAGGTATGGCGCGCGTCGCGCTGGCGGGCACCGCGGGCGTCGACCCAGCGGGCATCGCGCTCGTGGACCCGGCGGGAACGAAGGCCGTCGCGCCAGCGGGCATGACGCTCGTCGAGCCAGCAGGCATCGCGCTCATGAACCCAGCGGGCACGGCGCGCATGGACCCAGCGAGCGTTGCACTCGCCGACCCGGCGGCCACCGCCCTCCTCGACCCGGCGGCCAAGGCGGCCGACTAGCCCGCGCATGGCCCAGGTCGGCATCGTCGGCGGCGGCGCCTTCGGCACGGCGATGGCCTGCGTGCTGGCCCGGCGCGGCCACGCGGTGACGATCTGGGCCCGCGAGCCGGAAGTGGTCGCCGCCATCAACGCCGAACGCGAAAACCGCCTCTACCTGCGCGGCGTGGCGCTTCCTGCAGGAATCGCCGCCAGCGGCGATTTCGACGCCGCGGTGCGCGCGGCGCGGTTCGTGCTGCTGGTGCCGCCGGCGCAGCACATGCGCGCGGTCACTACCGCGCTGCGGCCGCACCTTGCCGCGGGCACGCCCGTGATCACCTGCTCGAAGGGGATGGAAGCGGCCACCGGCCTGCTGATGTCGCAGGTGCTCGCCGAGACGCTGCCGCAGGCGCCAGTGGCCGTGCTATCCGGCCCGTCGTTCGCGGCCGATATCTCGGTCGGCCGGCCCACCGGCGTGACGCTGGCCTGCGCCAACCCGCTCCTCGGCGCGAAGCTCGAAGCCGAGATCGGCGGGCCGGGCTTCGGCGTGTACCTGTCGGACGACGTGATCGGCGCCCAGATCGGCGGCGTCATGAAGAACGTGGTGGCGATCGCGTGCGGCATTGTCACCGGCCGCCAACTCGGCGCGAGCATGCGCGCCACGCTGGTGGCACGCGGGCTGGCCGAGGCCACGGACCTCGGCCTGTCCCTCGGCGCGCGGCTGGAGACCTTCCTCGGGCTGTCGGGCATCGGCGACATCGACCTGTCGTGCAACAGCCCCCAGTCGCGCAACATGTCGCTCGGCATTGCGCTGGGCGAGGGCCGCCGGCTCGCCGACATCCTCGGCGAGCGGATCACCGTGCAGGAAGGCGTGCACTCCGCTAGCGCGGTGGTGGCCCTGGCCGCGCGGCTCGGCGTCGAGATGCCGATCGCGACGCTGGTCGACGCCGTGCTCAACCGCGGCGCCACGGTCGACGACCTGGTCGCCCGCCTGCTGGCGCTGCCCTTCGGGATCGAGCGCGCGGTCGTGCCCTGGCTGCGGCGCGGGAAAGCGTCGTAGCCTCGCCCCGGCGCCACCCCCGTCACCGCCGCGCGAAGGCTCGCCGGCCGTCCCCGTGGCGCCACGCCGCGTCTCCGCCCACCGGGGCAGCAGACGTCCGACCGGGCGCGGCATCGATGTTGTGCGCGCCGCCGCGCCCGACCCTGCCGCCGCGCCCGATCCCGCCGCCGAGCGCGGCGCAGGCGGGATGCGTCCTGGAGGGGATCCTTCGCTTCGTCGCGAGGCTTGACTGAAGTCATCAGTCCCCATCGGCCGCGGGCTATGTTGGAACTGCCTCGTGAGGATTCGAGGCAAGCGAGGTAAACGATGAAAACCGATCGTGGCTACTGGCGCCCACTGCGGCGCGATGAACTGCGCGACGAACTCGTGCACGACGCCTACAAGTCGAAGAAGAAACTGCCCGAGCCGACCCGCTGCCCGGACTGCGGCGCGATCTATGAAGACGGCCGCTGGACGTGGGGGCTGGCGCCCGCGGACGCCAACGAGGAACTCTGCCCGGCCTGCCACCGCATCCGCGACCACTACCCGGCCGGCTACGTGACACTGGAAGGCGAATTCCTGAAGGCGCACCGCGACGAGGTGCTGCAGCTGGCGCGCAACCGCGAGGAGAAGGAAAAGGCCGAGCATCCGCTGGAGCGGATCATGGCCATCGAGGACATCGACGGCGGCGTGCAGATCACGACCACCGACACGCACCTGGCGCGCGACATTGGCGAGGCAGTGCACTCGGCCTACAAGGGCGAGTTGGAGTACCACTACAACAAGGAAGAGAACCTGCTGCGGGTGCACTGGGCCCGCTGAGGCCGCCGCGCCGGCCCGCCCACGGGCGGGCCGCCAACCACAGGGCCGGCCGGCGGCGCGCCGTCGGAGGCGATGGCGCCGCGCTGGCCGGACCGGTCAGCGAAGGAACACCAGGTGGAAACGATGCAAATCCCGCTTCAGATCACGATGCGCGAGATGGACCGCTCCGAGGCGTTGGAGGGGGCCATCCGGGAACACGCCGCCAAGCTCGAGCAGTTCCACCCGCGGATCACCCGCTGCCGGGTGACGGTCGAGCAGCTCGGCAGGCACCAGCAACAGGGCCGGCAGTTCACGGTCAAGGTCGACGTGCGCGTGCCGGGCAAGGAACTCGTCGCCACCCGCGACCACCACGAGGACGTGTACGTGGCGCTGCGCGACGCCTTCGATGCCGCCCGCCGGCAGCTTGAAGACGTCGCCCGCGAGGTGCGCGGCGACGTCAAGACACACCCGCTGACGCTGCGCGGCAGGGTGGCGCGGCTGCTGCCCGACGAGGGCTACGGCTTCATCGAGACCGACGACGGCCGCGAGCTGTACTTCAGCCGCGATAACGTGGTGACGCCGCCGTTCGAGCACCTCGAGCCCGGCATGGTCGTGAGCTTCCTCGAGGAGCCCGCCGCCGAGGGCCTGCAGGCCAAGCGCGTGACCGCAAGCAAGCGGTAGTCCCGGGCCGCCGGCCCGCGCTCGCGCGGGCCGGCCGCGCATAAGGCGCGCTGAGCCAGCCGCAGCGTCCGCCGTCCTGTCGCGGCCGCGGGGGTGGTACTGAAAAAAATTCCCCACTGCCGCGTCGGCGAACGCTCGGCGTCCCGGGTGCTGACGCCGCCTGCCCGACGCTGCGGCCCTGCTGAACGCTCCGCCATCAACGCGCTGCAACTGCCTTGTGGCGGGCGTTGCCTGCTCCACCCTGCCGCGCGGCGGCTTGCCCCAGCGGCGCATCGCGCGGCGCTCACAACCGACGGCTTGCGCGCTCAACGCGATGCGTCTTCGCCGTCGCCGACGCGCTCGTCGACTTCGACGATGTCCTGGTCGAGCCGCTCGGGCACGCCGAGTTCCGCCTCGGCGTCGTGCAGCGCCTGTGCCTGCTCGGCGATCGCCTCGTTGGCGGCGGCCAGCGCCTCGGCCACGGTGGCAAACGGGCCGAACTCCTGCTTGCCGTCGTCGGCGACCCAGTAGTAGCCGTCTGGGCGGGCGACGACGCGGTCCTCGTCGGCCACGGCCGGCCGGGCGGGTGCGGTCGGTGGGGGGTGTGACTTGCGCAGCCTCCGATGCCAAGGCCCGCGACGGCGCTATGGGCGCACACGCAGCCTTTGGCCCAGCATCTCGGGCGTGATCAACGTCACGCCCTTTTCGGTGACGTGGAAGCGGCGGCGGTCCAGCTCGGGATCGACGCCGACGACGAGCCGCGGCGGGATGCGGCAGTACTTGTCGACCACCGCGCGCTTGAGCACGGCGCCCTCGCCGACCTGCACGTTCGGCAGCAGCACCGAGTCCTCGACGCACTCGGCATCGTCGATGCGCACGTTGGTCGACAGCAGCGAGCGGCGCACTGTGGTGCCACTGACGATGCAGCCGCTGGCCACCAGCGAGTCGGGCGCCACGCCACGGCGGCCCTCGTCGTCGAAGACGAACTTGGCAGGCGGCAGCTGCTCCTGCCAGGTCCAGATCGGCCACTCGCGGTCGTAGAGATTCAGGTCGGGCACGACGCGGGTCAGCTCGAGGTTGGCCTGCCAGAACGCGTCGACGGTGCCCACGTCGCGCCAGTACGGCAGGCCGCGCGCCATGTTGACGCAGCTGGCGACGAAGTTGTGCGCCCGCAGGCGGCGGCCGGCGGCCAGCGCCTCGGCCACGGTGGCAAACGGGCCGAACTCCTGCTTGCCGTCGTCGGCCACCCAGTAGTAGCCGTCAGGCCGGGCCACCACGCGGTCCTCGATCGCGGCCGCGGGGCGGGCGGGTGCGGTTGCCGGTTGGTGGGGCTTTCGCTTCATCGCTGACTCCAATGACGAGGCCGGGCGCGGCGCGTCACGGGCGCACGCGCAGCCTTTGGCCCAGCATCTCGGGCGTGATCAACGTCACGCCCTTTTCGGTGACGTGGAAGCGGCGGCGGTCCAGCTCGGGATCGACGCCGACGACGAGCCGCGGCGGGATGCGGCA
>CALGWX010000070.1 GCA_937936215.1 uncultured Burkholderiaceae bacterium
CCGCCTCGGCCGTGGCGAGCCCTAGCTCGGCGCGCACCGCGTTCGACAGGAACAGCGCGTCGTCCGGCGCCGCCGGCAGGTGCCGCGCGTCGGCGCCGATCAGCAGCGCGGCATCGAACGGCCGCAGCGCCGCCGCGGCGAGCGAGACCATCACCACCGGCGAGTCGACCTGGGCGTCGACGAACGCGACTTCCTCAAAGCGCGCCGCCAGCAGCGCGCGGAACTCGGCCAGCGACGCGCGCGCCCGCGTGCCCGCGAGCTCGGCGGACAGCCCGTCGATCTCGCGCAGCACGCAGCGGCCCACCGGGTCGGCGGCCAGCGCCGGCCGCATGCCGAGCGCGTCCAGCGCCCCATGCAACGCGCGCAGGTGATCGGCGAGCGTCGGCCCGGCGCGCGCAGCCTGCCGCTGTTGGGCGACGATCAGCGCCAGCACTTCACCGGCAGCGGCGAGGTCGCGCCGCGCCGCCACCACTTCCTCGCCGTGGGACGCTTCCGACAGGCCCGCCAGCGCGGCGCGGATCGCCCGCGCCCCCTGCAGCACGCCTTGGGTGCGGATGGCGCGTTCGATCGCATCGACCTCGGCCGCCTTGTTCGGCCGGCCGGCCAGCGTGAAGCTCGACTTCAGCCAGTCGAGCAGATCGCGCCAGTACAGGTCGTCGGCAACGAGGTCGAACCAGCGCATCACCGCCGCCGCGGCACTGGTGGTCGACAGCTTCCAGCCGGTCTCGTCGCGCACGAGCACTTGTGCCCGTTCGAGCAGCGCGCGGGCGCGGCGAGCGGTCAGCCGGTCGAGCGCCACCAGCGCGATCGACTCGACGCCATGCCGTCGCCAGTCGAGCACCTGCTGCGCCACCGCCACCGCTTCGTCTTCCAGCGAGGCCGCCTCGACGATCGCCAGCGGCGGCGCCGCCGCCCCCCTGGCGGCGTCACCGCGCGCGGCCAGCGGCACCTCGACCGGCGCGGCGGCGAGTTCGGGCCACGCCGCGGCGAGCAACGGGCGCGACGCCAGCGCCGCCGGCAGGTCGGCGTGCAGCAGCAGCACCGGCGCCCGCTGCGCCCAGCGATGCAGGAAGGCAAGCTCCCAGCCCATCGGCTCGGCACCGGGGGCGGTGGCAGGCAGGTAGATGAGCGGCGTCGAGGCATGCTCTGCGCGCCGCTGCAGTTCGCGCAGCGCGGCAGCCGCGCCGTCATCGGCCGACTGCCGCGCCCGCCACAGTTGCAGCACCAGCTGCGCCTGCGGCTGCACCGCCCGCGCGGCGCGGCGCTGGTAGTGGCGCGCCAGGCTCGACTGCAACCGCGCCGCGAAGGGCTCAGTGCCATCGATGGCGGCATAGGTCAGTTCGTCGCCGAGTTGCGCCACCGCCGCGGCCAGCGACCACCGCGCCGCCGGCTGCGATCCGAAGGCATCGCGGATCCAGCCGCTGTCGCGCAGCGCCGCGAACAATTCCGCCCGCGCCGCTACCGTGCTGCCGAGCGGCCGCCCCAGCCATGCCGCCAGGGGTATGACCCGCGGTGGGATGAAGGCTCGGCCGCCGAGCGCTTCGCGCAGGCCAGCGCGCGCCAACTGCGCCTGCACCCCGGAGGGCACGAGCCAAGTCAGCGCCGCGAGCGACGTTGCCGAGGCGCCGTGCCGGGTCGCAAAGTCGAGCACGGCGCGACCGGCCAGCGGCCAGTAGCGTTCATCAGCGGGCAGCGCCTGGCGTTCGATCGACACGGCGGCCGCATTGTAGGAACGGCCCTGGCCGCCGCCGGCGGTCGCGGTGCTACCATTGGTGCCATTCAAGCCATCGTCCCTGCGCCCTCCGGGCGCTGTCGGCAGGCCTTGATTTCCGTTGTTCCCCTTCTCCCCGAAGCTTCGCGCCGCCCGCGGCGCCAAGAGGACATGCCATGAGCGAAGCCATCAAACACGTCAGCGACGCGACGTTCGAAGCCGAGGTGCTCAAATCCGAGCAGCCCGTGCTGGTCGACTACTGGGCGGAATGGTGCGGCCCCTGCCGCATGATCGCGCCGATCCTCGACGAGGTCGCCGGCGACTACCAGGGCAAGCTGACGGTGGCCAAGATGAACGTCGACGAGAACCAGGCCACGCCCGCGAAGTACGGCATCCGCGGCATTCCGACCCTGATGCTGTTCAAGAACGGCGCGGTGGTCGGTACCAAGGTCGGCGCGCTGTCCAAGTCGCAGCTCACGGCGTTCATCGACAGTAATATTTAGAGAAAGAAGGCCGGCGCGAGCGCCGGCTCCTTCTTTCGTTCCTCGCGGGCGCCTGCCTGTCCCCCGGCGCCCCACCACTCCCCTCCGAAGCCCGCCATGCAACTTTCCGAACTCAAGTCGCTGCACGTGTCCCAGCTGATGGACATGGCCGCCTCGCTCGAAATCGACAACGCCAACCGGATGCGCAAGCAGGAACTGATGTTTGCCATCCTGAAGAAGAAGGCCAAGGCCGGCGAACCGATCTACGGCGACGGCACGCTGGAGGTGCTGCCCGACGGCTTCGGCTTCCTGCGCGCGCCGGAGTCGTCCTACCTCGCCTCCACCGACGACATCTACATCTCGCCGAGCCAGATCCGCCGCTTCAACCTGCACACCGGCGACTCGATCGAGGGCGAGGTGCGCACACCCAAGGACGGCGAGCGCTACTTCGCGCTGGTCAAGGTCGACAAGGTCAACGGCCAGCCGCCGGAGGTGACCAAGAACCGCATCCTGTTCGAGAACCTGACGCCGCTGTTCCCGGACGAGCCGCTGAAGCTGGAGCGCGAC
>CALGWX010000071.1 GCA_937936215.1 uncultured Burkholderiaceae bacterium
GGCAACGCCCAGGTACTCGGGCGGCAACTCGAGGTTGAATCGGAGAGCAAACGCTGCGAGCCAGGCCGAGGCGACCAGCGCGAGGTCGGCACCCAACACGGCGAATGGCTTGGGTGCCAGCGGGATGAAGCGCGGAGTCGGCATCCGGCTCATGCGTATGCCGCGCGAACGGTGCCCGTCGACCGCCGCTGCCACTCGCGGCTGGAAGCCGCCGGCAAGCGGCCGGCTTTGGTGTGACAATGGCGCTGGCCATGCCAGACCGCCCGCCAGGAATCGTGCTGTTCGGCGCCAGCGAGCACGCGCGCGTCATCATCGATATCGCACGTTGCGCCGGCATCGACGTGCTCGCCGTCGTCGACGACGACCTCCGCAAGACCGAGGTGGCAGGCATCGCCGTGCTCCACGATGTGGCCGAAGCGGCCCGGCGTTACGCGCAAAGCGGATGGTGCGTGGCCGTCGGCGACAACCACACCCGCGCCATCGTCGTCGAGCGTTTGCAGGCGGTCCCGGCCGTGCGCTTCGCGACGGCGCTGGTCCATCCGGGCGCCATCGTCGCCGCCGACGTTCGCCTCGGTGAGGGCACTGTCGTCATGGCCGGGGGAGTCATCAATCCAGGTACCACCGTTGGCCGCCACTGCATCGTCAACACCGGCGCGTGCGTTGACCATGACAACGTCCTGGAGGACTTCTGCTCCCTGGCACCTGGGGTCGTGACCGGCGGCCAGGTTCGTATCGGCAGTAGCAGCGCGATCGGTATCGGGGCCTGTGTGCGCCACGGTGTCAAAATTGGCGGTCACGTCGTCGTTGGCGCCGGCGCCGTGGTCCTCGACGACCTGCCGCAGAGGTGCGTTGCCTTCGGCGTTCCCGCGCGCGTGATCCGCAGCCGGTCGCCGGGCGATCCCTATCTTTAGCCCGACCGACCTGCCCTCGCCGCGAGACACCGTCACCGCCTTCCTCAGTCGCCCGACGCGCGTGCCATGACCGCGCGAATGGTCTCTACCGCCCGGTCGATCGCCTCGTCGGCGAGGGTCGGATGCACGAGGAACATCAGGCTGGTCTGCCCCAGTTCGCGCGCCACCGGTAGCGGCCGTTGCGGCCCCCAGCCCCGCTCGGCGAAGGCCCTTTCCAGGTAGATCTCACTGCATGAACCGACTGAGCAGGGAATGCCACGGGCGTTGATCTCTTCCATGATCCGGTCGCGGTTCCACTCGGGCGCGAGCCGCTCCGGGCGAACGAACGCATAGAACTTGTAGTAGGCGTGGCCAACCCCGCTTGGCGGCCGCGGCACCCGCAGCGCCGCAAGCTCGGCTAGCCCGGCAGCCATCCGTTCGGCCAGAGCACGCCGCCGCGCCACCCACGACGGCAGCTTTCGAAGCTGCACCCGCCCGATGGCCGCCTGCATTTCCGTCAACCGCCAGTTGCTGCCGAAGCTGCCGGTCAGCCAGCGAAATCCGGGCGGATGCTGCTGGTGGTAGACAGCGTCATAGTCGCGGCCGATGTCCTTGAAGGCCCAGGCGCGTTTGTAAGCCCCCTCATCATCGAGCACCAGCATGCCGCCTTCGCCGCCGGTGGTGATGATCTTGTCCTGGCAAAAAGAGAATGCCGCGGCGTGGCCGAACGATCCCACCGGCCGACCTTTGTACGTGGCGCCGTGCGCCTGCGCACAGTCTTCAATTACCACCAGCCCGCGCTCCTCGGCGAGGGCCATGATTTCGTCCATCGGGCAAGGCCACCCGGCCAGGTGCACGACCACCAGCCCGCGGGTGCGCGGCGTCAGCGCTGCGCGCAGGGTGGCCGCCGTGACGGTCTGACTGTCGCGGTCGACGTCAGCGACCACCGGCCGAGCGCCGCGCATCACCGCGCAGCTGGCCGAAGCGATATAGGTGCGGGCAGCGGTGACGACCTCGTCGCCCGCACCGATGCCGAAGGCGTGCAGCGCGAGTTCCAGCGCCAGGGTGCCGTTGGCCACGGCGATGCCGTAGCGACGACCCGTGGCGGCGGCGTACTCCTGCTCGAAGAGCCGGCCCTGATCGCCGGTCCAATAGTTGACGCGACCACACTTGAGCACGCCGACGACCGCTGCGATCTCGTCGTCGGCGAAGTACGGCCAGTTTTCAAACTCGGCCGAGCCGTTCATTGCTTCAGGCCTTGCATCGGGCATCCCTTCACTCTCCCGGTCGGCCGGTGAAGCGCTCGGCGGTGGCCGAGCCGGCGGCGGTGATGCCTTCGCGGCGGACGACCTGCCACACCGTCAGCCACAGGATCTTCAGGTCGAGCGCGAAAGACGCATGGTCGACGTACCACACGTCGAGGTCGAACTTGCGCTCCCAGCTGATGGCGTTGCGGCCGTTGACTTGCGCCCAACCGGTCAGTCCCGGGCGCACCTCGTGACGGCGCCGCTGGTGGGCGTTGTAAAGGGGCAGGTATTCCATCAGAAGCGGGCGCGGGCCAACGAGGCTCATGTCGCCCACGAGCACGTTGTAAAGCTCCGGTAGTTCATCGAGACTACTGGCGCGAAGGAATCGCCCAAACGGTGTCAGCCGTTCGGCGTCAGGCCGCAAACTCCCATCCGCTCTGCGGGCGTCGGTCATCGTGCGGAACTTGTAGAGGCGGAACGGCCGGCCATGCAGCCCCGGCCGTTCCTGCACGAACAGCACCGGACGGCCCAGCCGCCAGCGCACAAGCACCGCGATCGCCGCAAGCAGCGGCGCCAGCAGGACCAGCGCAGAGGCGGCAGCCACGATATCGAAGGCGCGCTTAAGCATCGCGTTCCAATGCCGAGATGATCGCCGTGTTCACTTGGCGAACGTCGAATTCTGCCTCGACGATCGCGCGCGAGGCCGCGCCCATGCGCTGCAACTCAGCGCGCGACAGCCCGGCAAAGCGCTTCATCTCGAGGTAAAGCGCCTCGGCATCGGCTGGTGGCACCAGCGCGCCGTTGATGCCTGGCCGAACGGTCTCACGGCACCCCGGTGCATTGGTGGTGATGATCGGCCGGCCGACGGCCATCGCTTCGAGGACCGTGCGCGGCATGCCCTCGCGGTACGACGGCAATACGTACACGTGGCAAGCCGCAAGCCGCGGGCGCACATCTCGCACCGCGCCGTGCCAGCGCACGGCGCCTGAGGCGACTGCCGAGTTGATGCGAGTCACCGGCAAAGCTGCAGGATGATCTGCCTCGGCCGGACCAACCAAATCAAAAGTCAGTTCCGGCCACTCGGCCTTCAACCGTTCAGCCGCCTCGAGATACTCTCCCACACCCTTGTCGAGCAGCAGTCGGCCAATCAGCAAAAAGCGCGGCGGTCCGCTCGGCAGCGGCTTCTGCTCGTAGCGCTCCACATTGACGCCCGATCCCGCCACTCGACCAACGACCTGCCCCTTCCGAAGTAGCCGTCGATCGCGAAACGACCGCTCGTCGTCGCTGTTTTGGAACAGCACCACATCGGCGCGCCGAATTGCGAGGCGGTAGAGCACCCGCGCCATGCGCTGTAGCACTGACTGCGACTTCGAGCGCGGCGGGAGAAAGACGAAGCCGAGTCCAGTGATCAGCGCCACCTTGCGCGGCACGCCGGCGAGGGACGCGGCAATCAACCCGTAGATCACTGGCTTGGCGGTATACGCGAGTAGCGCGTGTGGACGCTCCTCACGAAAGAGCCGCAGCAACGCGCGAAGCAGCGCGAGGTCGCGCAGCGGATGGGTTCCTGTCCGTTCCAGCGGCAGCACGGCACGGCGCACTCCCCAGCGAGCCAGCGCTTCATCGACCCATGCCGGTCCAGGCGGCGCCGCAGCGATAACCTGGTGGCCACGCGCCTTCAACGCCCGGAGCAGATCGCCACGGAAATTGACCAGTGACTCGGCCAGGCTGCCAAGAACCAGCACGCGGCGTGGCCCGGTCGCCACTGCGGGCCGGCCGGGCCCATCAAAAATCGCGGAGGTCACGACGAGGGGCTGCTCACGCGCTCGAGCCAAGCCTGGAACATGAGGACGACCCAGAGCGGGTACTGGTTCGAGCGTCGGCCGTCAAGGTGGTCGGCCCACGCGCGCGCCACCGGCTCGGGGGCAAAGTAGCCCTGCCGGCGCAACCTCGCCGGGTCGAGCAGGTGCTCGGCCCACTCGCGCAGCGGGCCGCGCAACCATTGGTCGATTGGCACGCCGAAGCCCATCTTCGGCCTATCAAACAGCTCGCGCGGCACGTATCGCGCCAGCACCTGCCGCAGCAGATGCTTGCCGCGCCCGTGACGTACCTTGTGCTCCACCGGCACCTGCCATGCAAACTCGACGACGCGGTGGTCGAGCAGCGGCACGCGCGTCTCGAGGCTCACCGCCATCGCCGCGCGGTCGACTTTCACCAGGATGTCGTCGGGCAGGTAGGTCACAAGGTCGAGGTAGGTCATCCGCTCCAGCGGCCGTTTCAGGCCTTCGAGCCCTTCGCGCCGCGTCAGCGCCGTGGACGGCTCGACTGCGTCCGGCACGACCTCAGAAGGAGCTGGCCACTGTGAGATCAGCCGCCGGTATACGCTGTCCAGGTCCGCCTGCGCCAGAACGGCGGCGAGCTTGTGCGCCTTGTCCCCAGGGTTGGGCACCCGCAGCGCGCGCGGCAACGCGAAGCGCAGCGCACCGAACACCTTGTCCCAGCTTCCGGTCGGCACCGCAAGAAGCGCCCGCACTCCCAAGCGGCGCAGCGGCAGCGGCACGAGCGACAGCCACCGCCAAATGCGCTCGGCGACGAGATAGCGGTTATAGCCGCCGAACAACTCATCGCCTGCGTCCCCGGAAAGCGCCACCGCGACATGCTGGCGAGCCAACTGTGAGACGAGGAACGTCGGGATCTGGGAGGCGTCGGCGAACGGCTCGCAGTAGATGTCCGGCAGCCGCGGGATCACCTCGCGCGCCTGCGCCGGCGACACATACAGTTCCGTGTGGTGGGTGCCCAAATGAGCAGCGATGGCTCGGGCGTGGTTGGCCTCGTTGTATTCAGTCTCCTCGAAACCGATGGTGAATGTATGCACCGGCCGCGAGCTTTGTGCCTGCATCAGCGCCACCACGGTCGAGCTGTCGATACCGCCCGAAAGGAAAGCACCGAGCGGCACATCGGCGACCATCTGGCCGCGCACCGACCGGCGCAACAGCGCATCGAGTTCGTCAACCAGCACGGACTCCGGCTCGCGGCGCGGAGCACTTAAGCCCGCCAGCGCGGTTTCGAGCGCCGACCAGTAGGTTTCGAGGCGCGGCTGCGACGTGCCCGGCAAGAACTCCGCGAAGCACCCTGGAGCAAGCTTGGCCACGCCGCGATAGATGCTGTAAGGCGCGGGCACGTAGCCGTGCCGCGCATACAGCGCCAGCGCGCCGCGGTCAATCTCCCCCCGCCAAGCCGGATGCTTCCGCAGCGCCTTGAGCTCCGAGCCGAAGAGCAACGTGCCGCCGAAGATGCCGTAATAAAGCGGCTTCTCGCCAAGACGGTCGCGCGCCAGCGTCAGCCGCCTCTCGCGCCGGTCCCACAGCGCGAAGGCGAACATGCCAACGATCCGGCGCAGCGCCTGCGCCACGCCCCAAGCGGCGATCGCCTCCAGCAGCACCTC
>CALGWX010000072.1 GCA_937936215.1 uncultured Burkholderiaceae bacterium
ATGTTCGAAGAAGAGGACAAGGAGACTGGTTACGCGGTCTTCCTCGTCATCACGCTGGCGATCGTCGTGGCGATCGCCACGATCGCCGTGGCTGCCGGGACCGCCATCGGCCAGTCGCAGCCGAAGGCGACAGGGCGGCCGGCGGCGGCCACCAGCGTGGTGCGGATCATCGGCATGGTGTTCTTCGACGTCGGCAAGGCGGAGCTGCCGGCCGACATCATGACCCTGCTCGGGCCGACGCTGCGCGCCGCCCGGGCGCTGCCAGGCTCGACCGTGGTGATCTCCGGCTACCACGACGCCAGTGGTGACCCTGCCGCCAACGCCGAGCTCGCCAAGCAGCGGGCGATCGCGGTGCGCGACGCGCTGGTGAGCGCGGGCATCGAAGCGCGGCGCATCGAGCTGGCCAAGCCGATGTCGACCGTCGGCGGCGCTGACGCGGAGCAGGCGCGCCGCGTCGAGATCACGATCCGGTGACTGGCCGGCGGGGCGCCGGTTCGGCGGCGCCGCCACGCCTGACTCGCCCGCCATGCGTGTCCGCCCCGCGAGTCTCGCCGACGTCGGCGCCATCCAGGCTATCTACGCGCACCACGTCCTGCACGGGCTGGCGAGCTTCGAGGTCGATCCGCCGTCGCCCGACGAAATGCGCCGCCGCTTCGAGGCGAGCACCCGCGCCGGATACGCCTACCTCGTCGCCGAGGACGATGGCGGCGTCGTGCTTGGCTATGCCTACGCCAGTGCCTATCGCACGCGGCCGGCGTACCGGCACACGGTGGAGGATTCCGTGTACGTCGCGGCGCAGGCCATCGGGCGCGGCATCGGCCGGCAGTTGCTGCTGCGCCTGATCGCCGACAGCGAAGCGCTCGGCTACCGGCAGATGCTGGCGGTCATCGGCGATTCGGCCAACGCCGCCTCGATCGGGCTGCACCGCGCCTGCGGCTTTGCGCAGGTCGGCACGCTGCGGTCGGTCGGCTTCAAGTTCGGCCGCTGGGTCGACTCGGTGCTGATGCAGCGGGCGCTCGGCGACGGCGACCAGTCGCCACCGCGCTGACGTCGGCGCGCCGCGCCGTCGCGGCAAGTGGCGCGGCTGGCCGCACGGCGCCGCGTTACGGTGTCAGGGCCGGCTAGCGGCGGGAGGCGCTACGGCCGTCCAGGCCCCGAAGGCGCCGGGGCCGAACCAGATCTCGTACTGCCGGCCGCGCACCTTGTCTTCGTAGCCGCGGACGAACTCGACCCGGATGTCGCCGACCGCCAGGTATTGGCTGAGCAGGCGGCGGACCTCCTCCGCACCGGCGCGATCCTCGGGCCGGAAATAACGCACCTCGGTCGACTTCAGCCGCGTCGGCACGCGCTCCACGCCGGGCGCACGGATCCCCAGTTGCGCGAGTTCCCTCCGAATCGTCTCGGCGCGGCTGCGCTGGTCCTCCTCGCTGATGTGGATGTAGACGGTGAGCGGCGTTTGCGCCGCCGGCGCCACGCCGCCCTTGGCGGCAGCCGCTGGCACCGCCGCGAGCTGCGGCGCCACGGCCTGCCGCAGCTGGCGGGCGAAGAGCTGGTCCAGGTAGTCGTACTGCCGGCGCAGCGCCTCGTTCTGCCGTTCCAGCTCGGCGGCCTTCAGCGACTGCATGTTGAATGCTTCCGACAGGTCCATCGCCGTGCGGCGCTGCGCCTCCGCCAACACCGCCATGTCCTGCAGCCGCAGCCGCTGCCAGTAGAACAGGGCCGCGTTGACGGCCAGCAGCAGCCCCGTCACGGCCCAGCCGATCTTCAGCCGCCGGTTGATCACCCGCTCCCGCTGGGCGCGGGCGTTGGCTTCTTCCGCCTCACGCTGCAATGCGGCCTCGCGCTCGCGCTGCGCGCGGTCGATCTCCTGCTCGCTGGCGCGGACGAACTCGCTCTCCAGTTCGGAGAGGTCGCACAGGCGCGAGGCCTCCTGCAGCTGCCAGCCGGTGAGCAGCCCCTCGCGCGGTCGGCCGCTGGCCGCCCAGCGCTGCGCCGTCTGCGTCAGCGCCAGCCGCTGGCGGCGCTGCACCCGCTTCTCGTCGATCCACCCGACCAGCCGCGGCCAGTTGCGGATCAGCGCCTCGTGCTTGACCTCGACGATGGGGTCGTCCTCGTCAGCCCAGACGCGCACGTAGTCGTGCTCGGCGAGCAGCAGCAGCACCTCGCGCGTGTTGGCGCGGCCGGCACCCAATAGCTGGCTCAGCGGCACCGGCTGCCGGTAGGCCTCCAGCAGCTCGTCGACCCGCACCAGTTCCAGCAGCACGCGCTTGATCTCGTCCTGCGTCTGCGGCGCCTGCGCCTCGAAGAAGCCGTCGGCAGCCTCGCGCAGCGCATTGAGCGGGTCGCCGACGCGCGCATAGACCTCGCGCGTGATGCGGTTGCGGTCGCGGCGGTTCCAGAGTTCGCGCAGGGTGAACTGCAGCAGCGGCAGCGCCGCCGGCTGCCCGAGCACCTTCTTCACTAGGTCGTCGACGACGCCGGCTTCGAACTGCAGGTTCACCTTCGCCGCCGGCCGCTCCACGGCCTCGCGCAGCTCGGCGTAGCCCATCGGCCGCATCGAGTACCAGGCGCGGTCGAGATACGGCGTCAGCGCCGGCAGCTGCACTAGGCGGCTGCGGAACTCCTCGCGCATGGTGACGATGACGCGATGGCCGCGGCCGGCCTGGAGCATCGCCGCCAGCGCGGCGGCGGCGGCCACACGCGGCGCCTCGTCTTCAAGCGTGAAGATCTCCTCGAACTGGTCGACGACCACCAGCGTCGGGGGTGCGTCCGGCCCCAGCAGCGCGTTGATGCGCGCCGGCTCCGCCAACAACGCGTCGCCCTCAGCCGCGGCGGCCGACGCATCGCCGCCGGCCAACTGCAGCAGCGACTCGGCCAGCCGCAGCAGGATGTCGTGGCCGGGGATGACGATCGGCGCCACCCGCAGCCGCGCGGAAGCATCGGCGGCCAACGCCGGCAGCAGGCCGCCCATGATCAGCGACGACTTGCCGCTGCCCGAGGCGCCGAGCACCACCAGCAGCGGCGAGCAGGCCAGCTGCTCGCGCAGCGCCGCCACGTCGGCGTCGCGGCCGAAGAAGAACTCCTGGCTGCGGAACGCCTCCAGGCCGACGTAGGGGCACGGCTTGTCGCTCAGGTCCGGCAGCTGCGAGGCGTCGAACCGCGCCAGCCGCGTGGCCGGCGCCTGCACGCCCACCTGCGCCAGGCTCGAAACCCAGTAGTCGATCAGCGCCTGGCAGGCGGTGCGCTCCTTCATCGCCTCCAGATAGACGCCGGTGGCGGCGGCGCGCTGCAGGAATTCGCGCAGCGCCGGCTCGATGCGGCGCACCGCGGCCGCAGCGGCGTCCGCCCCCGCGCCGTCGGCCATCGCGTGGTCGAGCGCCTCCAGCAGCCGCGCATGCTGCTCGCGCAGCTCGCTGGCGCCCTCGTACGGCGGCAAGGCGGGCGGGGCGGCATCCGGCATGGCGTGGCCCTCCGGTCAGACCAGTTCGAGGATCGTCTTAAGCGGCTGGCTCACCGCGCTCAGCCGCAGCGAGAAGTCCTTCAGCGCGCGGTCGACGTTGCGAAAGGCGTCGGCGGCGAGGCGGAAGTACTCCTGCAGAGCATCCAGCGCCGCGCCCTCCTCCTGGCGCGCGAGATGGGCGTCGATCTCCTGCTCCAGCGCCGTCAGGTCGCCGCTTGCGGCCTGCAGCTCCGCCGACAGCGGCGGCGCCAGCCGCGCCCGAATCAACCGGATGCGGTTCCATTCCGCGGCCAGCATCCCCGGGGCCACGCCGCCCACGCAAACCGCGCGCAGCTTGGCGTCGAGGCGCTGCAACTGCGTGTGCTCCTGCACCCGCTGCGCCAGCTCGTCGCGCAACCGCAGCAGCGCATCGATGCCGGCGCCGAAGGCGGCCGTGGCGGCATCGGCCGGCTGCGCGGCGATGAGCGCGCGCACCCCTCTCATCAGCTCGATCAGCCGGTCGAGGTTCAGCTCGCGCGCCGCCTCGGCGATGCCCACGTCCAGCCGCGGCGCCAGCCCCGACAGCAGGACGTTCAGCTCGCCGACCAACCGCGCGTGCGCGGCCTCCCCCGGCGAAGCGAGCGCCGCCTCGAAGGCGGCGCCGGCCGCAGCCAGGCCATCGGCGATGTCGTCGCGCAGGCC
>CALGWX010000073.1 GCA_937936215.1 uncultured Burkholderiaceae bacterium
GATCGACGCGGGCGGCCA
Source organism: uncultured Burkholderiaceae bacterium (assembly GCA_937936215.1). Classification (GTDB taxonomy): domain Bacteria; phylum Pseudomonadota; class Gammaproteobacteria; order Burkholderiales; family Burkholderiaceae_F; genus JADJWR01. Next base: position 19 of record CALGWX010000073.1, read on the forward strand.
GATCCTGCTCGGCACGATCGCGCCCGTGCACGGCGCCGCGGTGGCGCACGACGGCCGCAAGACGCTGGCCATGTTGCGGCGTCGCCCCAAGGAATCGGCCGCTTCGCTGCTGAGCCGGCTCGACGCTGCGATCGCCACGGCGCAGCAGACCGGCTCACGCGTCGACGAGATCAACGACCACGCGCTCAACGAGCGCTACGCGATCGCCAACCCCACCCTCGGGCCCGCCGTCAATACGGCCCGGAGATGACGCTTACCTTCAACCTGGCACTCGTCGCCGCGAAGGTCCGCGATGAGATCGTGCGGGCCGAGTCGCCGTTGGGCGAGATCCTGATCCGCCATCGCATCCTGCGGCGGGTGAAGCCCGATGCCTTCCTGCAGTTCGATGCGGCCGACCCGCTGGTGGCGCGCTTTGGGCTGCCCGCGCCGCGCCCCGCCTACGGTCGGCTGGCAACGATCGAGTGCAACGGCCGTCCCGCCGTGGACCGGCTGGAGATCGTGCGGCCGTAAGCCGGCAGCCCCCGCCGTTACTCGACCTCACCCATCCAGGCCATCTGGATCGCTTCGAGGATCTTCTCGCCGCAGTGCTTCGGATCGTCGTCGAAGCCAGGCAGATCCAGCACCCACTGGCGCAGGTCGGTGAAGCGGATGGTCTTCGGATCGACGTCGGGAAACTTCTCCGCCAGGGCGATGGCGATTTCGAGCGAGTCGGTCCACTTCATTTGTGGTGGCCCTCCTTGACCTGGTTGATCGAGTACTTCGGGATCTCGATCGTGAGGGGCGTGTCCTTGACGATCGCCTGGCACGACAGCCGCGAGGTCGGTGTCAGCCCCCAGGCCTGGTCGAGCAGGTCGTCCTCGTCCTCGTCGCTGGGGTCGAGCGAATCGAAGCCCTCGCGCACGATCACGTGGCACGTGGTGCAGGCGCACGACATCTCGCAGGCATGCTCGATCTCGATGTCGTGGTCGAGCAGGTTGCGGCAGATGCTCTTGCCCGGCTCGGCCTCAATGACGGCGCCTTGCGGGCAGATCTCCTCGTGGGGAAGGACGGTGATGCGAGTCATGACTGCCAATGGCGTCCTACTTGGCGAGCACGTCGTCGACACGACGGCCCGCCAGCGCCGCCCGGATGCTGCGGTCCATGCGGCGGGCGGCGAACTCCTCCGTGCCATGCGCGAGACGGTCGATCGCGGCCTTCAGCTGCGCCGGGTCGCCGCCCTCGGCGTACGCGACCAGCTCGGTCATCAGTCGCGCGATGGCATCGAACTCGGCGTCGTCGAGCAGGTCGCGGTCGGCGGCCAGCGCCGCCTGCGTCGCCTCGAGCAGCCGCTGCGCCTCGACCTGCAGCTCGCGCAGCGCCCGCGCCCGCATGTCCGCCTCGGCGGCGCCCATCGACTCGGCGAGCATGCGGGTGATGTCGTCGTCGTGCAGGCCGTAGGACGGCTTCACCGTCACCGACGACTCGATCCCGGTGGTCGTCTCGCGCGCCGACACCGACAGCAGGCCATCGGCGTCGACCTGGAAGGTGACGCGCACCCGCGCCGCGCCGGCGGCCATCGGCGGGATGCCGCGCAGCTCGAAGCGGGCCAGCGACCGGCAGTCGTCGACGAGCTCGCGCTCGCCCTGCACGACATGGATCGCCATCGCCGTCTGCCCGTCCTTGAAGGTGGTGAACTCCTGCGCGCGGGCGATCGGGATCGTCGAGTTGCGGGGGATGACCTTCTCCACCAGGCCGCCCATCGTCTCCAGCCCGAGCGACAGCGGGATCACATCGAGCAGCAGCCAGTCGTCGCCCGCCGGCCGGTTGCCCGCCAGGACATTGGCCTGCATCGCGGCGCCGACGGCCACCACCTGGTCGGGATCGATGTCGGTCAGCGGCTCGCGGCCGAACAGCTCGGCCACGCTCTTGCGCACGTGCGGCATGCGCGTGGCGCCGCCAACCAGCACTACGCCCTTGACGTCTTCCGGCCTGAGCTTGGCGTCGGCGAGCGCCCGCCGCACGGCGGTCAGCGTCTTACCCACCAGGTGCTGGGTCATGCCGGCAAACGTCTCGACGCCGATGGTGAGGTTCACCCACTTGCCGGTCGACAGCCGCGCCTGCAGCGTGGCGCTCGGCTTGCTGCTTAGGGCCTCCTTGGCCGCGCGCGCCTTCACCGTCAGCAGACGCTGGTCGGCCGGCGGCAGCAGCGACAGGTTGGCCTGCTCCAGCGCCCAGCAGTACAGGCGATGGTCGAAGTCGTCGCCGCCGAGCGCGGAGTCGCCGCCGGTGGCCAGCACCTCGAACACGCCCTGGGTGAGCTTCAGGATCGAGATGTCGAAGGTCCCGCCGCCCAGGTCGTAGACGGCGTAGATCCCCTCGGCGGCGTTGTCCAGCCCGTAGGCGAGCGCTGCCGCGGTCGGCTCGTTCAGCAGCCGCAGCACGTTGATGCCGGCCAGCCTCGCCGCATCGCGCGTGGCCTGGCGCTGGGCGTCGTCGAAGTACGCCGGCACGGTCACCACCGCGCCAACCAGTTCGCCGCCGAGCGCGGCCTCGGCGCGGCGGCGCAGCGCCTTGAGGATCTCGGCCGAGACCTCGACCGGGCTCTTGATACCCGCCGTCGTCTTGATCTGCAGCATCCCCGGCGCGTCGACGAAGTCGTACGGCAGGTTCTCAATGTGCGCGACGTCCTTCACGCCGCGGCCCATGAAGCGCTTCACCGACACGATGGTGTTGCGCGGGTCGCTGGCCTGATGCGCCTGCGCCGCATGCCCCACTTCCGTGCTGCCATCGGCGAGGTAGCGCACGATCGAGGGCAGCAGCGCGCGGCCCTCCTCGTCGCGCAGCACCTCCGGCAGGCCGTGGCGGACGGTGGCCACCAGCGAGTTGGTGGTGCCCAGATCGATGCCGACCGCCAGCCGGTGCTGGTGCGGCGCGGTCGACTGACCGGGCTCGGCGATCTGCAGCAGCGCCATCAGCCTTCCTCTTGCCGGAAAAACGTCGACGCCGCCGGCGCGGCGAGGCGACGGCTTGCCCCGCTCGCCTTCTGCCGCAGCCCCGGCCGATGTCGATGCAGACGCCGCGTCGCCCGCAAGAGGCGCTGACGGACGGGCTCAGTTGCCATGCACCGCGCCCGCGGTCTCGGCGCCGAGGAACTCCGCCAGCTCATCGTGGAAGCGGTCGATGAAGTGCAGCTCACGCACCCCGTCGGCGGCGGCGGCATAGTCGCCCTGCTCGTCGAGCGCCGCCGCGATCCGCGCCAATGTCTCCGCGCGCCTCGCCTCCACTTCGCGCGCTAGCGCCC
>CALGWX010000074.1 GCA_937936215.1 uncultured Burkholderiaceae bacterium
ACCCTGATCGACGACTACGGCCACCACCCGGTGGAGATCGAGGCCACGCTCGCCGCGGTGCGCGGCGCCTTTCCCGGCCGGCGCGTCGTGCTCGCCTTCCAGCCGCACCGCTACACGCGCACGCGCGACTGCTTCGAGGACTTCGTCCGCGTGCTCGGCACCGCCGATGCGCTGCTGCTGGCGGAGGTCTACCCGGCGGGCGAGGCGCCGATCGTCGCCGCCGACGGCCGCGCGCTCGCCCGCGCGCTGCGCGTGGCGGGCAAGGTGGAGCCGGTGTTCGTCGAGGACATCGCGGCGATGCCGCAGGCGATCCTCGACGCCGCCCGTCCGGGCGACGTGGTGATCACGATGGGCGCCGGATCAATCGGCCAGGTGCCGAACAAGCTGGCGCCGCAGGAGGGAGCGGAATGAGCGGCGAATCGCGGCGATCGGGCCGGCCGTTACCGCGAGCGGGCGCGGCCGGGGCGGCGAAGGGGGCCAAATGACGACGCCGTTGTACGACCCGAGATCGTTCGGCAAGGTCGGCGTGCTGTTCGGCGGCCGCAGCGCCGAGCGCGAGGTCTCGATCATGTCCGGCACCGGTGTGCTCGAAGCGCTGCGCAGCCGCGGCGTCGACGCGTATCCCTTCGACCCCGGCAAGCAGTCGCTGGCCGAGCTCGAGGCGGCGAAGTTCGATCGCGCCTTCATCGCGCTGCACGGCCGATTCGGCGAGGACGGCACGATCCAGGGCGTGCTCGAGACGCTGCGCGTGCCGTACACCGGCAGTGGGGTGCAGGCGTCGAGCATCGCCATCGACAAGCTGACGACCAAGAAGCTGTGGGCGGCCGAGGAGATCCCGACGCCAGCCTGGCGCGAGCTGCACGCCCACACCGATTTTCGCCAGATCGTCGCCGAGATCGGCGACGCGCTGATCGTCAAGCCGGTGCGCGAGGGCTCGACGATCGGCATCACCAAGGTCACCACGCACGACCGCAACGAACTGGCGGCCGCCTACGAGACCGCGCTCGCCTACGACGACGTCGTCATCGCCGAGGAGCTGATCGTCGGCCGCGAACTGACTTGCGCCATCCTCGGCCAGGGGCCGACGGCGCGGGCGCTGCCGCTGATCGAGATCCGCGCCCCCGGCGGCGACTACGACTACCAGGCCAAGTACTTCAGCGACGAGACGCAGTACCTGTGCCCGGCGCCGCTGGAGGACTGGCTGGCGCGCGACATCCAGCAGCTGTGCCTGCGCGCCTACCACCTGCTCGGCGCCCGCGGCTGGGGCCGCGTCGACGTGATGCTGCACTCGGATCCGCGCGGCGACCGGCCGTACCTGCTGGAACTGAACACCTCGCCGGGCATGACCTCGCACTCGCTGGTGCCGATGGCCGCGCGCGCCGAGGGCATGGACTACGCGGACCTGGTGCTGGAGATCCTCGCCCACGCCGCGCTGGGGGTGCGCGAATGAAGGCGCGCGAGTCGGCGCCGCTGCTGAGCACGCGCGCGATGCAGCGCGCGGCCGCCGCGATGCTGCTGGGCGCGGTGACACTGTTTGCCGCCGGCGCGGCGGGCTGGTTCATCCAGCGGCCGTGGTTCGAACTGCGCCAGATCGAGGTGCGGGCGGCCGAAGGTCAGGCGCTGCGCCACGTCACCGCGCACATGGTGCGCGCGGCCACGGTGGGCCGGCTGTCCGGCAACTTCTTCACCCTGAACCTCGACGAGGCGCGGCGCCTGGTCGAGTCGGTCCCCTGGGTGGCGGCGGTGTCGGTGCGCCGCGCCTGGCCCGATCGCCTGGTGGTGACGTTCACCGAGCACCGCGCGATCGCGATCTGGGACGACGGCAGGCTGCTGTCCGATGCCGGCGTCGTCTTCACCGCCAACGTCGCCGAGGCGGAAGTCGACGGCGACCTGCCGCGGGTCGATGCGCCCCTGCGCTTTGCCGCCGAGGTCGCGCGGCGGCTGCCGCAGCTGGCGGCGCAGGTGGCCTTGATGGGCCTGACGCTGGAGGCGTTGGAGGTCTCCGAGCGCGCCAGCTGGACGCTGCGCACCGCCGACGGGCCGCGGATCGAACTCGGCCGCGATGAACCCCCGGGCCGGATCGACGAGCGGCTGGCGCTCGTCGCCCACCACTTTTCGACCGTGACCGCGCAGCTGGGTGCCGACTTGCTGCGCATCGATGCGCGCCATCCGCAGGGCTTCGCGGTCGCCGCAGCCTCCCGCAAGAAACCATGAAGAGCGAAACGAAGGACATCATCGTCGGCCTCGACGTCGGCACCTCGAAGGTGGCGGTGGCGGTGGCCGAGTTCGACCCCGACGGCCCGTTCAAGGTGATCGGGCTCGGTCAGTCGGCCTCCGACGGCCTGCGCCGCGGCGTCGTGGTCAACATCGAGGCCACCGTGCAGTCGATCCGCCGCGCCCTCGAGGAGGCCGAGCTGATGGCCGGCTGCCGCATCGGCGACGTCTACACCGGGATCGCCGGCAGCCACATTCGCAGCGTCAACTCCAGCGGCATGGTGCCGATCAAGGACCGCGAGGTCTCGGCCGCCGACGTCGCCCGCGTCATCGAGACCGCGCGCGCGGTGAACATCCCGACCGACCAGCAGGTGCTGCACGTGCTGACGCAGGAGTTCATCGTCGACGGCCAGGAGGACATCCGCGAGCCGATCGGCATGAGCGGCGTGCGCCTCGAGGTCAAGGTGCACATCGTCACCGGTGCCGTCTCCGCGGCGCAGAACATCGTCAAGTGCGTGCGCCGCTGCGGGCTGGAGGTGCAGGACCTGGTGCTGCAGCCGCTCGCCTCCAGCATGTCGGTGCTGACGCCGGACGAGAAGGAACTCGGCGTGGCGCTGGTCGACATCGGCGGCGGCACCACCGACATCGCCATCTTCACGGGTGGGGCGATCCGGCACACGGCGGTGATCCCGATCGCGGGCGACCAGATCACCAATGACATCGCGATGGCACTGCGCACGCCGATCCCGGACGCGGAGCAGATCAAGCAGCGCTACGGCGTGGCCAAGGAGGTGCTCGCCGATCCCAACGACCGCATCGAGATCCCCGGCGTCGGCGACCGCCCGCCGCGCCTGCTGTCGCGGCAGTCGCTGGCGGCGGTGATCGAGCCGCGGGTGGAGGAGCTGTTCAACCTGGCGCACAAGGTGATCCGCGACTCCGGCTACGAGGAGATGCTGTCCTCCGGCGTGGTGCTCACCGGCGGAACGGCGCTGTTGCCGGGCATCGGCGAACTGGCGGAGGACGTGTTCCTGAAGCCGGCGCGGGTGGGCTGGCCCAACTACAGCGGGCCGCTGGCCGACGTGATGCGCAGCCCCCGCTTTGCCACCGTCGTCGGGCTGCTGATGGAGGCGCAGTCGCAGCGCCAGCGGGGGCGGCGCGCGGCGGCGCAGAACGGCTCGTTCGGGCAGACGCTGAAACGGATGCGGGAATGGATCGTCGGCAATTTCTGATTGTCGCGGCGCGTGGACGTGGCCCTGCGGGTCGCATCGGCACACGCTGCGGAAGGACAGTCGGCGCGGCCGCCTTCGGGCGGCCGGGCGGCGGCCGCGGAGGCGACCAGCCACGCGGTGTTGGCGGGCGTACTGCGTGCTTCAGCCACGCGTTCGCCTGGAGCGTGCAGTGTCAAAGGCGGAAACGGGCGACCGCTGCGCCGTTGACATTGCACGTTTGGTGATGGGTGTTCTTTCGAACTGAACCAGGAGAAGAAAATGGCCTTTGAAATACTCGAAACGGAAACCCGCGGCACGGTGATCAAGGTGATCGGTGTCGGCGGCGCCGGCGGCAACGCGGTCGAACACATGATCCGCCGCGGCGTGCAGGGCGTGGAGTTCATCTGCGCCAACACCGATCATCAGGCGCTGGCCCGCTCGTCGGCGCGCAACGTGCTGCAGCTGGGCACCACCGGGCTGGGCGCGGGCAGCCGGCCCGAGGCCGGCAAGCAGGCCGCAACCGATGCGCGCGACCGCATCGCCGATGCGCTGCGCGGCGCGCACATGGTGTTCATCACCGCCGGCATGGGCGGCGGCACCGGCACCGGCGCCGCGCCGGTGGTGGCGGAGGTGGCGCGGGAACTGGGCATCCTGACCGTGGCCGTGGTGTCGAAGCCGTTCGACTTCGAAGGGCCGAAGCGGGCCAAGATCGCCGAGGCCGGGCTGGCCGAGCTGGAGGAGCGCGTCGACTCGCTGATCGTGATCCTGAACAACAAGCTGGAGGAGGTCATCGGCGAGGACGCCGAGATGGCCGATTGCTTCCGCGCCGCCGACGATGTGCTGCACAACGCCTGTGCCGGCATCGCCGAGATCATCAATGTCCCCGGCCTGGTCAACGTCGACTTCGAGGATGTGAAGACCGTGATGAGCGAGCGCGGCAAGGCGATGATGGGCACGGCCACCGCTTCGGGACTCGATCGGGCCCGCATTGCCGCCGAACAGGCGGTGGCCAGCCCGCTGCTCGAAGGCGTCGATCTTTCCGGCGCCCGTGGTGTGCTGGTCAACATCACCGCCAGCCGGTCGCTGAAGATGAAGGAGACCCGCGAGGTGATGAGCACCATCCGGGCCTTCGCCGCCGATGACGCGACCGTGATCTTCGGCGCGGTGAACGACGACGCGATGGGCGACGACCTGCGCGTCACCGTGGTCGCCACCGGCCTGGGGCGCTCGGCGGCCAAGAAGCAGTCGACGCCGCTGACGATGATCAAGACCGGCACCGACAATGCGCCGCTGATGGTCGCACCGCCGTCGCCGGCGAGCGCGCCCGACTATCGCCACTTCGAGCAGCCGGCCGTCTGGCGCTCGCGCGAGTCGGCGGCCGCCCGGGTGGCGGCGCTGCAGGATGCCGGCCACGACCACCTGGACATTCCGGCCTTCCTGCGCAAGCAGGCCGACTGACCTGGTGCCGATGGAGGGGGATTTGGCGCCGCCGCGGCGAGGACGCGCCACCAGCGGCGCTGGCGGGCCAAGAGTCGGCGGCAGCGGGCTGCCGCCGACTGGCGGTGAACCGCAGCCGAACCTCCTGACCGCCGACCGTTGCAACGCTCGGGCGGCTCCCTGGCGCCCCGCCAACTTTGGCTACCGCGCCGCGCCGGGAGGCGGCGATTTCCAGCCGCAGCCCGGCGCTCGGCGCTGACTCTCGCGGGCGGCGCGGTGCCGCTCGGCACGGCCCGCCCGGGCGTGCCGCGCCGCCCTGCGCGGGCGAGCCGATCGCCCGCTCGCCCCGAACGCCGTGACGATGCCGCCGCGCCGGTGCCGGCGGCTGGCGCGCGGCGGCGGCGTCGCCTGCGCATCGACGGCCGCCCGTCGACCGCCGGCGCGTTCAGTTCTCGCCGACGAGGTCCTCGTACGCGTGCCAGGTGGCGTGGCCGACGACCGGCATCGCGATCACCAGCCCGACGAACAGCGTCGCGAAGCCGGCCGCGGTCAGCAACACGATCAGCACGGCCCAGAACAAGAGCGGCAACGGGTTGGCGGCGAGCGCGCGCACGCTGGTGATCGCGGCCACCACGGTGTCGGTGCCGCGCGCCAGCATCAGCGGCACCGAGACCACGCTGATGGCAAAGACGATCGTCGCGAACACGCTGCCGACGGCGAAGTAGGTCAGCACGAAGTCCCAGTGTTCGATGCTCGTCACCTGGCTGAGGAATCCGGTCAGGCTCGGCATGCCGGAGGAGAAGAACAGCGCGAAGGTGACCAGCGAAGCGCGCGCCCACACCAGCATCACCACGGTCAGGATGAGCGCGAACATCGAAAACGCGCCGAGGTTGGCGCGCCAGGCCGTCATCGTCGCTGCCAGCGTCACCGGCTGGCCGGCGCCGAGGCGGCGGCTGATGTCGTACAGGCCGGTGCACAGGAACGGGCCGACCAGCAGGAAGCCAGCGGTCAGCGCCGAGGTGTACTCGTGCGCGTGGCGGAAGACGAAGTAGATCGCCCAGCCCATGACGGCAAAGGCGGCGCCGTAGAACAGGCTCGCTGAGGGTGCCGCCCACAAGTCGTGCCAGCCGGCGGCGATCCACCGCAGCGGCGCCGACATGCCAATGTGCCGCACCGGCGGAAAAGGCGAGCTACGGCTAGGCGCCGCCGGGGCCGTGGCGGTCTGCCTGGACGGTTCGATCTCGGCCATCGTGTTCGTGCCTCCTCCCACTCGTGGCTGGTTTTTCGTGCATTTTCAAACCGCGCGGCGCTGCTGGCCAGCGCGCGCGATGCCGCGGCGCAGCACGCGGCCGCTACAATCCTGTCACCATGCTGAAACAAAGAACGCTCAAGCGGGCCGCGCGCACCGTGGGTATCGGCCTGCACAGCGGCACCAAGGTCGAGTTGGTGCTGCGGCCCGCGGCGGCCGACACCGGCATCGTGTTCCGGCGTGTCGACCTCGAGCCGCCGGTGGACATCCCGGCGGGCGCCCTGGCCGTCGGCGACACGCGCATGGCCTCGACGGTCGAGCGCGATGGCGCGCGTGTGGCCACGGTCGAGCACTTGATGAGCGCGCTGGCCGGCCTGGGCATCGACAACTGCTACGTCGATGTCGACGCGCCCGAGATTCCGATCATGGATGGCAGCGCGGCGAGCTTCGTCTTCCTGCTGCAGTCGGCCGGCATCGAGGAGCAGAACGCGCCGAAGCGGTTCATCCGGGTGCTGAAGCCGGTGGAGGTGCGTGAGGGCGAGGGCAAGCAGCTGAAGTGGGCGCGGCTGTCGCCGCACTTCGGCTTCAAACTGCGGTTCGCGATCGCCTTCGACCATCCGGCCATCGACGCCACCGAGCAGGACGTCGAGGTCGACCTGGCCCGCGAGCCCTACGTGACGGCGGTGGCGCGGGCGCGCACGTTCGGCTTCGTCAACGAAGTCGAGGCGCTGCGAGCCGCCGGCCTGGCGCTGGGCGGCAATCTCGAGAACGCCATCGTGATGGACGAGTACCGGGTGCTGAACGTCGACGGCCTGCGCTCGGGCGACGAGTTCGCCAAGCACAAGATCCTGGATGCCATCGGCGACCTGTACCTGCTCGGCAAGCCGCTGATCGCCGCCTATTCGGCCTATCGCTCCGGGCACGCGCTGAACAACCAGTTGCTGCGGGCGCTGCTGGCCGATCCGAGCGCCTACGAGGTCACGAGCTTCGCGGACGAGCGCCAGGCTCCGGAAGCGTTTCGCCTCCCCGCGCTGGCCTGAGCGTCGTACGGCCCGAGGGCGGGCGCTGTCGTACGCCTGGCCGGCGCCTTGGTCGGCGCCAGGCAAAGTCGGAGCTGCGGCGGGGGCCGGGTAACAGCGGGGTCGTGGCAGACCCCGCCGACCCAACCCGATCGACTTACGAGCCGCCGGCTTTCCGCAGCCGCTCGCGCAGGGACGCTTGCAACCGCCGCGCTGACTGCCGCAGCGGTGAGTCCGGTAGATCCCTGACCAGCGCCTCGGCAAAGGCCAGGGCGGCGACGAGATCGGCTCGGCTGGACGCGGGCCTGCTGGCACCGGGCGGGCGGGTCGGGTCATCCGAGGCGACCCCAGGTTCAGGCGATTGGGCGGGTTGAAGGCGGATGCGGATTCCAGTAGTTTCTGGGTCGCGCTCCTCTAATAAATGTTTCAACGCCGCAGTTCGCTGGCGCAGCTTGGCGGCTTCCGATGCGCTGGCGACCGTCAACACGACGGTTCTGCCCTTGAGCGAGCACCGCGGCAACGACGAGAGGGAGTCGCTGCCCGTCGCTTCCCGAAGAAAGCGGGCGACAGCCGAGGAGATTCGGTCCAGCGCGCGAGCCTGGTCGAGTAGCCCCGCGAGGGGACTCTCGCCTAGGGCCTGCGCGGCGGACTTAGCGTAAGGCTTCACGGCTGCGGTCTGGACCGGTTCGGCGCGGTGTCGTCGGGCTGGAAACGTGACGAGAGTGGCTCTGCGCGGAGCCGCTCTGGCGCTAGAGGAGTTTGGACGAGTGCAGATTATCGTTGTCGACAGGCGTCTGTCGCGGGCACGAACGGTCACTCTGAGCCCGCGAATGGCGGTGGTGGCGCTCTCTGGCCTCGTGATTTCGGTGCTGCTGTCGGTGGTCGGCCTGTACGTTGTGACCTTCCGCATCGCGGCGCAGTTCGAGATTCCCTACATTCGCGACCTCGCATCGTTGGTGATGCGCGACGAAATCGAGCGTAACGAGCAGTTCGTGCGCGATAACGTCACTGCGATGGCGAAGCGGCTCGGCGAGATGCAGGCCCAACTGATGCGCCTTGACACGCTGGGCGAGCGGGTGGCCAAGCTTGCCGGCATCCGGCCGGAGGAATTCAGCTTCCGCGACCTTCCCGGCCGCGGCGGCGCCGAGCCTTCCCAGTCGCGCCCGCTGACCCTGACCGAGCTGACCGAACAGGTCGAGCGGGTGGCGCGTGGCGTCGAGTCGCGATCCGATTACCTTGACGTCGTCGAGTCCGAGTTGCTGACGGCCCAGGTCCGATATGAGTTGTTGCCGCAGAACACTCCCGTGACGGCGGGCTTCGTCGGCTCGGGTTTCGGCTCCCGGCTGGATCCGTTCACCGGCCAGTTGAGCATGCACACCGGACTGGACTTCGCTGCGCCACCCGGCACCCCGATCCTGGCGGCGGCCGGCGGCGTCGTCTCGGCGGCGGAATACAACCCGGCCTACGGCAACATGGTGGTCATCGACCACGGCAATGGACTGAAGACGCTC
>CALGWX010000075.1 GCA_937936215.1 uncultured Burkholderiaceae bacterium
GCCCGCCGGTACACACGCGGCGGCATCGGGCGTCGTCGGGTCAGCCCGGGCAGCGATCCGGCTGCGGCGAGACGGTGAAGAGTTCCGCGGCCGGCTTGGCCATGACCGCGTCGTAGCGAAAGCGGAAGTCGCGCCTGCTCTGGATCTGGTCGAGCGCCGCCATGGCCTCCGGGCGGATGCAGTAGCGCAGCTGGGCGCCCGTCTTGCGATGCCGTAGCAGCACCTCGCCGTAGAGACCCGCCGCGGCCGACTCCGGCGCGATGCGCAAGGTCTTCTGTCCAGGGCTTGCCGACAACGCGACGATCAGGCCGTCGGCAATGCAGGGGCAAGGCGCCAGTGGGCTGTCATAGTACGTGACGTCGACTTCGCGTCGCTGCGCGCCGAGCCGCTGCTGCGCGTCCTGGCCGATGCGTATGCCGACGGCGATCAGCACCCCGAAACCGCCGTGCACGCGGCTGCCCCAATCGATCCACTGCTCCGGTGTCTGCGCCGCTGATGGGACGGCCAGCGCCGCCGCGGCGATCATCGCCAGGATCCGCATCGCCTAAAGCCTGGCGCTGACGCCGAGCATGGCCGACCGCCCCGGCATCGGGTAGGCCGGCCGCAACTCGTAGTCGGTGTCGGTGACGTTTTCCACCGCGAGGAATACCTCCGCCTGGGGCGACAGCCGGAAGGCGAGGCGGGCGTTCAGCAGCGCGTAACTGTCGACCTTCAGCGTATTTACGGCCGTGGCCGATCGCCCCTGCGACAACACATACTGGTCGTCGACGACCTGCGCATCGACGCTTAAGCGCCACGGCCCGAACGCACCGGTGAGGCCGGCCGCCGCCGACCAGCGTGGGGTGTAGGGCAACGACGAGGGCGTCGAGTCGAGCCAGGTCACGCCGGCGAACACGGACCAGTCGCTCGCCGGCTGCCAGGTGACCGTCGCCTCGGCACCCTTAACGCTGGCGCCGCCGCGGTTGACGTACACCGGCGGCGGCGGAGGTGGCGGCACGAAGACGTAGCGATTGGCGCCGCGGTCGTTGAAGACGGCGAGGTCGAGCGACAGCGTGTCGGCCACGGCGTGACGTATGCCGAATTCGCTGTGGTCGACCCGCTCGGGCGACAGCTTGCGCCAGCTCTGGCCAAGGCCCGGGATCACGTTCTGCGAGAACACGATCACGTCCAGCCCTGGATAGTTGATTCCCCGTGCCCACTGGTAGCGCAGCGTCCACGGCCCGCCTTCCAGCATCACGCCCGCGTGCGGCGCCGCTACGCTGTCGAACTGGCTATGGTCGTACCAGCGCAGGCCCACCGATGGCGTCAGGCTCCAGCTGCCGAGGTCGAGGCGGTGGTTGACGGCCGCATAGGGCGAGACGACGCGAAGCCGCGGGGCGCCATCGAACTGCGTTGGTCGGGCATTGGTCGGCCGGAAGCGGACACGGCCGGTCACGGTGTCGACATCCAGCCCCGCCATCAGCTCGCCGTCGGCCCACGGCGACAGCACTTCGCGCGCCCGCAGGCCCGCCTGGCTCCAGTCGGTCAGAGTGTCGCCGGCGGTACCTGCCTGGCGATACCAGTAACCGCGGCCATCCGTGGCATACAGCTTCACATCGCCCTGCGCCAGCGTGTGCCGGTGCGACAGTGACACCGAAAGCAGCCCGAGCCGCGTCTGGTACTCGCCGTTGTTCAACTGTGGGCGACCCAGTGGTCCGGGGTCCCGCGCCCTGTTGTCGCTGCCAAGCGCCAGCGCGCCGACCGACCAGTGGCGGTCCATTTGCACGCCCACTTGCGCCAGCGCGTTGGTCAGCCGGCCGTCGCCGTCGTCCCGATGCCCGTCGGAGCGCATATGGCCACCACCGATCAGATAGTCCACTACCCCGGCGCGGGCACCGTAATCCGCCTGGGCGACGAGTGTCCCGAAGCTGCCGGCGCCGGCACGGCCGCTAGCGAGCTGTTGGCGGCCCTGCGGCACGCGTTTGGGCAACAGATCGATGGCCGCGACCGCATTGCCGAACACTTGTGGCTGCGGCGACTTATAGACGGCGATGCGATCGATGGTGTTGACCGGCAGGATGTCGAGCAACGGATGGTTCCAAACCCCCATGTACACCGGTACGCCGTCGATGAAGGTCTGGATGTCGGCGCCGGGCCGGCTCTGGCCACGGCCTCGGATGAATATGGCACCACCCTCGCCGCCGCCGAATGAGCCGACGGGATTGAAGCGCGAGATGCTGACGCCGGGCGTGCGCCGCAGCGCGTTGGCGAGATCGTAGGCGTTGAGGTCTTCGATCTGCCGCTCGGTCACGACTGTCGTCGCCGAGCCGAACCGGTCGAGCTCGACTGCGCCGACGATCGGCGAGGCGACGACTTCGGCCGCGTCGAGCCGCAGCGCTGCGGGTTGCGCTGAGGCGGCCATGAACGTTGTCATCGCCAGGGCCGCCGCGGTGGCGGCGCGCGTGATGGCGAGCAGCCTCGCTGCGCCGAGGGCAGCAGCGGGCCAAGGCTGAAGATCCATCCGATGCGCCCCTTGCGTAAGACGAAACGAGAGAATCGTATGACAGCACTGCGGCAGTCCGCAAGCGAACGCCTTGCGGCGCCTTGTTGCAGGTCAAGGCCTGCGGCTGCCGCGGCACGCGAATCTGGCCCGCGTCCAAGTTGGCGGCGACGACCGCCGCCGTCGCGCGCCACGCGTTCATACTTCGCCCTGCCGTTTCGGCAGGCGCCGTCACTGGGACTCCGGCTATGGAACGCTTCACGATTTCGCTCGACGACGCGCTGGCGCGCGAATTCGACCAGCTGATCGCCGAGCGCGGCTACGACAACCGCTCCGAGGCGGTGCGCGACCTGCTGCGCGCGCACCTGGACAAGCTGCGCGAGGCGCGCGACGCGCAGGGGCAGTGCGTCGGGAACCTGTCGTATGTCTATAACCACCACGAGCGCGAACTGGCCGAGCGGTTGATGGCGATCCAGCACGCGCATCACGACCTGGTGATCTCCACCATGCACGCGCACCTGGACCACGACTTCTGCATCGAGAGCGTGATCCTCAAGGGGCCGGCGCAGCAGGTACGCCGCTTCGCCGACGCCATCGCCGCCGAGCGCGGCGTGCGTCACGGCAGCCTGAACGTAGTGATGGTCGACGTCACGCCGGCGCACACGCACGGCAAGGGGCACGCGCACGTGCACGTGCGGCCACAGCGCTGAGGCCCGCTTGCCCGCGGGGGCGGCGAGCGGGTAAGTTGCGGCCGTCAATGCCTCCGCGGAGGGAACCGCCATGCCGCATGACAAGGCCACCGGCGCCGCCGGCCACGACCACGATCACCTGCACCAGCACGCCCACGAGCACACGCACGAGCACGAGCACTGGCACTGGCACGGCGACCTGCACCATTGCCACCCGCACCGCCATACGCACAGCCACGACCACACCCATGCCCACGCGCACGCGCACGGCCACGGCGACCCGGACGGCGAGCACGGCCACGGCGATGACGAACTGCACGGCGGCGAGCACGCGCACGACCACGACCATCCGGGCCACGAGCGCGCCCCGCACGACGATCACTCGCACTGAGCCGCAGCGGCTGCGGCAGCGCGGCGCCGGTTAGCGGCGACCCACGCGCGCTCGGCCGTGGCCCAGGCGGGGTTTCGCGAAGCTCGGCTTCGCGCCGCCGCCGGCCGCGCCTGCGAGCGCGGCCTTGGGGCGCAGCGAAGGCTGGCGAGCCTTTGTAAGCGCTTGAGCGCGCGGTGACCACGCCGCCGCCGCGCCAACCCGCGTCACCCCAAGGATCCACAGTGGCAATGCGGTTCGCCTGCCGCGAGCCCCTGTCCAACCTGACGAAATCACAAATCTGGCGGCGACCTCGTGAAATATCCGGGCGGGTGATGGGTTTGTCGCCGCATCCGCGCCAGCAGGTTAATCGCGCGTCGTATCGCGGGGCCGTGCCGCGTCCTGGTGGCCGGCGCCCTGCCTAACCCGCACCGCTGGACGACGGTTCCTGGCCAACCCGTGCAGGCAGACGATGGTTCCCGCCAAGGCGGGCTTGCGCTGGCGCAAAGGCGGCGTAGGAAAATTAGCCAATACTGCTTACTCGTTGTTTCCTGGCCGCTGGGCGGCAGCGCGGCTTCGGCTGGCCCGCGGCGGGCGTGGGCGGGCTGCCCGCCGCGACGCGTCGAGCGCAAAGGACCGGAGAACCGACATGCACATGGCCGATGCCCTGCTTTCGCCCGCGGTGGGCGCGACGATGTGGCTGGCCAGCGGTTCGGCGCTGGCGCTGGCGGCGCGGCGGGTACGGGCGCAGGCGGACGACCGCCTGGTGCCGCTGATGGGCGTGCTCGGCGCCTTCGTCTTCGCGGCGCAGATGCTGAACTTCGCCATCCCCGGCACCGGGTCGAGCGGTCACCTGGGCGGCGGCCTATTGCTGGCGATCCTGCTCGGGCCGCACGCCGGGCTGATCGTGATCGCCTCGGTGCTCACCGTGCAGGCGCTGTTCTTCGCCGATGGCGGGCTGCTGGCGCTGGGAGCGAACGTCTTCAACCTCGGCGTGCTGCCGTGCTACGTCGCCTATCCGCTCGTCTACCGCGCGCTGGCGCGGCCGGGGGCTTCCGCGGCCTGGGTCACTTTCGCGGCGGTGGTCGCTGCGGTGGTGGGCCTGCAACTCGGTGCGCTCGGCGTGGTGCTGCAGACGGTCGCCTCGGGCATCTCCAGCCTGCCCTTCGCCACCTTCCTGCTGCTGATGCAGCCGATCCACCTCGCCATCGGCGTGGTCGAGGGCCTGGCGACGGCGGCGGTGCTGCTGTTCATCCGCCGGTCGCGGCCGGACCTGCTCGATGAGGCGGCGCCGCGGCCGGCGTCGCTGCGGCCGCTGCTCGCCTCGCTCACCGTGGCCGCGCTGGCGGCCGGCGGCGCGCTCGCCTGGTTCGCCTCGACGCAACCCGACGGCCTGGAGTGGTCGATCGAGCACGCCAGCGGCGCGGTGGAGTTGCCGGCGCCGCAGACCGGCGTGCACGCGGCGCTGGCCGCCGTGCAGCAGCGGCTGGCGTTCCTGCCGGACTACGCACTGCCGCGGTCGGCCCAGGCGATGGAGAAACAGGATTCGCCTGCCTGGCCCGACGTCGACGCCGAAACCTCACTGGCTGGCATCGTCGGGGCGCTGCTGACGCTGGCGGTCGTCTGGCTGGCGGCGGCGTGGCTGAAGCGCACGCGGCGCCGAGGTGGCGCCTGACGTGAGCGCACGGCCGCAGCCCACGCTGGGCGCCGCCGCGAGCGCGGTGGGCAAGCGCCCGGGCGCTCGCGCCACGGGGCTGCCGGCCGACCTCCGATGAGCCGCATCGACGCCGCGCTGCGCGATCTGCGCACGCTGGAGGAACTGGCGGCGCGCGACACGCCGCTGGCGCGCCTCGACCCGCGCGCCAAGGTGTTGACGACGCTGGCGTTCATCGTCGTCGTGGTCTCGTTCGACCGCTATGCGGTGGCGTCGCTGCTGCCGCTCGCGGCCTTCCCGGTGCTGCTGGCCGTCCACGGCGAGGTACCGGCGGCGCCGCTGCTGCGCAAGCTGCTGCTCGCCTCGCCGTTCGCGCTGATGGTGGGCCTGGCCAACCCGCTGCTCGACCGCGCGCCGATGCTGGTGGCCGGCGAGACGGCGATCGCCGCCGGCTGGGTGTCGTTCGCCTCGATCCTGCTGCGCTTCGCGCTGACGGTCGGCGCCGCCCTGGTGCTGGTGGCCGGCACCGGCATGCACGCGCTCGCGGTGGCGCTCGGCCGCATTGGCGTGCCGGGCGTGTTCACGGCGCAGCTGCTGTTCCTGTTCCGCTACGCGTTCGTCGTCGGCGAGGAAGCGGCGCGGATGGCGGCGGCGCGAGAACTGCGCGCCGGCGGCCGCCGCCTGCGCCTGGCCGAGTGGGCGCCGCTCGCCGGCCACCTGCTGCTGCGCGCCTTCAACCGCGCGCAGCGCATCCACCGCGCGATGCTGGCGCGCGGCTTCGACGGCGAGCTGCGTAGCCTGCGGCAACTGCGCTGGACCGGGCGCGATACCGCGTTCATGCTCGGTTGGTGCGCCTTCTTCGCGCTGGCGCGGGCGGTCGATCTGCCGCTCGTGCTCGGGCGGCTGGCGGTCGTGCGGTGAGCACTTTCGGCCGCGCCGAAGCGCTCCTTTGCGAGCGCGCAGCTGCGAGGGTCGGCCGGTGAGCCATCACCTCGTCGAGGCGCGCGACCTCGTCTTCGCCTACCCGGACGGCACGCGGGCGCTCGACGGTATTACCTGCCGCATCACCCACGGCGAGGCGGTCGGCGTGGTCGGCGCCAACGGCGCTGGCAAGTCCACCCTGCTGTTGCACTTCAACGGCCTGCTGGCGGCGAGCGCCGGCGAAGTACGCGTCGGCGACCTGCCGGTCACCGCCGCCACCCGCGCCCGCATCCGGCAGACGGTCGGCTTCGTCTTCCAGGATGCCGACGATCAACTGTTCATGCCGACCGTCGAGGAGGACGTGGCCTTCGGGCCGCTGAACCTGGGCCTACCGGCCGACGAGGTGCGCCGGCGCGCGCGCGAGGCGCTGGCCACGGTCGGCGCCGAGCACCTGGCACCGCGCGCGCCGTACCGGCTGTCCGGTGGCGAGAAGCGCGCGGTGGCGATCGCCGGCGTGCTGGCGATGTCGCCGTCGATCCTGGTGCTCGACGAGCCATCGTCCGGGCTCGATCCCGCGGCGCGGCGTCGACTGATCGCCCTGCTGCGATCGTTTACCCACACCCGGATCATCGCCACCCACGATTTGGACCTCGTGCTCGACGTCTGCTCGCGCGTGCTGGTGCTGCACCAAGGCCGCATCGCCGCCGACGGTTCGCCGGCAGCGGTCTTCGCCGACGCCGAACTGCTGGCGCGCTGCCATCTCGAGCAGCCGCTGTCGTGGCCGCATCGCTCGCCCGAGGCCGCGCGGGCGCCGATGCATGCGTTTGACCCGCGTGCCGATGACACGCTCGAACCGTCAAGCATCGACTGACGCGCGGCCGCCGCTGCCGCAGCGGCATGACGCGCCGGAAGGCATCGCCGAACCGGCGCCGCTTTCCCGCTGAACTTTCGTCACCCGCTCTTCTCATCGCTCGCTCGTCTTACCGTGGAGGTTGATATGAAGAAAAACCCGTTTCGCTTACTCTCCGCCCGCATCGCCTCGGCGGTGTCGGCCGCGCTTTTCGCTCCGGCCTGCCTTGCTGGCGGCCAGCAGACGCTGGAACCGATGGAGGTCACTGGCAGCGTGCTCCGCCTGATCGGCGCCGCCGACTCGGCGAGCGAGGGCACGGTGACCCAGCGGCAGATCGTCACCCGCCCGTGGCTGCGCCCGGCCGAGGTGCTGGAGACGGTGCCGGGGCTGATCGTCACCCAGCACACCGGCGACGGTAAGGCGAACCAGTATTTCCTCCGCGGCTTCAACCTCGACCACGGCACCGACTTCGCCACCTTCGCGCTCGGCGTGCCGGTCAACCTGCCGACGCACGCGCACGGGCAGGGTTACACCGATGCCAACTTCCTGATTCCGGAGCTGATCTCGACCGTGCGCTACCGCAAGGGGCCGTACTCGGTGCATCAGGGCGACTTCGCGGCGGCCGGTTCGGCGGCGATCGACTACGTGCGCGTGCTCGACACCGCCTTCGGCGAAGTCGGAGTCGGCCAGCGCGGCTTTCGCCGCCTGCTGGCGGCCGGTTCGCCGAGGCTTGGCGACGGCAACCTGCTCGTCGCCGGCGAGGTCTACCGCAACGACGGCCCGTGGGAGGTGCCACAGGACTACCGCAAGGCCAACGGCGTCGTGCGCTGGTCGCAGGGCACCGAGTCACAGGGCTTCGAGGTGTCGCTGCTCGCCTACGACGCCAAGTGGGACGCCACCGACCAGGTCGCGCTGCGGGCGATCGATGGCGGCCTGATCGGCCGCTACGGCACGCTCGATCCCACCACCGGCGGCGAGACCTCGCGCTACTCGCTGTCGGCGCAATGGGCGGCGCGTGATGGCGCCACCGCCACCCGCGCCAGCGCCTATGCGGTGCGCTACCGGCTCGACCTGTTCTCCAATTTCACCTACTTCCTCGACAATCCCGACGACGGCGACCAGTTCGAGCAGCTCGACCGCCGCACGTACTTCGGCGGCGAAGTGCAGCGCAGCTGGTTCCTCGACTGGGGCGGCCGCGCGATCGAACTTACCGCCGGCGCGATCCTGCGTCAGGACGACATCGACGCCGTCGGGCTGTATCTGACCTCGGCGCGCCAGCGCCTGCAGACGGTGCGCGTCGACGAGGTGATGCAGCGCTCGGTCACCGCCTATGGCGAAGCGTCGGTGCAGTGGTCGCGCTGGCTGCGCACGGTCGCCGGCGTGCGCGTCGACGGTTATCGATTCGACGTCGCCTCGGATACACCGGCGAACTCCGGCCAGCTTTCCGATGCGATCGTGACGCCGAAGTTGCAGGCCGTCTTCGGCCCGTTCGACAACACCGAGTTCTACGCCGCCTACGGCCACGGCTTCCACTCCAACGACGCCCGCGGCGCGACGATCCGCGTCAACCCCGATCCGCGCGCCGAGGACTTCGGCGAACCGGTCGACCCGGTCTCGCCGCTGGTGCGGGCCAAGGGCGTCGAACTCGGCGTGCGCGGCGCCTGGCTGCCCAACCTGCAAACCGCGATCGCGCTGTGGCGGCTCGATCTCGCCTCGGAACTGCTGTTCGTCGGCGACGCCGGCACGACCGAGCCGAGCCGCCCGAGCCGCCGCCAAGGCATCGAGTGGGCCAACTACTGGACGCCGCTGCGCGGGCTGATCGTCGATGCCGACTTCACCTGGTCGCGGGCGCGCTTCCGCGACAACTCGCCCGAGGGCGACCGTATCCCCGGGGCGGTGGAGACCACGGCCGCGGTCGGCGTGGCCTTCGACGACGGCGGGCCGTTCTACGGCGGGCTGCGGCTGCGCTACCTGGGCGGGCGGCCGCTCGTCGAGGACAACAGCGTGCGCTCGGCCGCCTCGACGCTGGTCAACGCCCGCGCCGGCTGGCGGCTGGCGCGCAACGCGGAACTGGTGCTCGACGTGCTCAACCTGTTCGACCGCAAGGTCAACGACATCGAGTACTACTACGCGTCGCGGCTGCGCGAGGAGACGGATCCGGTCGCCGACCGCCACGTTCATCCCGCGGAGCCGCGCACGGTGCGGCTGGCGCTGCGGGTGAAGTTCTGATCCTAAAGAACGCGGTTGCGAAGGGGTTGCACGTCCAACCCGCGATCGGAGAACGGCAATTCGCTCACCGCGCCTTGACCCCACAGGTCACTGCGCCGCAGTTGCTGCAAACCGCTGGAAACCCGTGCCGTTGCTCGCGCTCCGGCGATCGAGGCGCCCCTGAACTGCGGTTTTTAGGCTGATCACCTCGTGGGCAAGGCAAGGGCGCCGCACGGGCGGCGCCCTCGTTCAGTGCCGATGGCTCACGCGGCGCCGATGCAGCCGCGGCCAAATCCCGGCCCGCGTCGGCTGCCGGGCCCCGGCCCGTAGCCCGGGCCGGGCTGCGCGCCCGGCCCGCCGGCAAAGCGCGGCCCCATCGCGTACTGGTCGAAGGTGGCCTTCTGCTCCGGCGTCAGCGAGGCGACGAGCGCCTTGCGCACCGCGTTGATCTCCGCCGCGGCGGCGGCGTTGCGCTTCATCATCTCGACGCGCTGGTCGGCAAAAGCCTGCGGGTCGCCACGCAGTTCGATCATGCTTTGCCGTAGTTGCGCCCGCGCCTGCGCCTCAGACTTGACCTTGGCCTCGTAGTCGTTCCACGCGGCAAGCTGGTTCGGTTGCAGCTTCAGCGCCTCCTTGAGCGTGCTCAGGCGCAGTTCGAGGCGCTCGGCGCGCTGCGCGGCATCGGCCGGCGGGCCGGCGCGCGGGCCGAGGTGCAGGCCGCCGCCCTGCGGGCCGGGACCGTAGGCCAGCGCGGTGCCGCCAGCGGTAAACAGGCTGATCAGTGCGAGCGTGAGAAGCGATTTTCTGGCTTGCATGGTGTTCTCCTTCGAGTCGCGGTCGGCAGCGCCGTCCCACGAGCGCAGCATGCGCCTGGCGCGCACTGGCGAGGGCTGCAGGATGTAACGCGCTGTTGCGCTGTCACCGTGGCCGTCACAGGCGGACACGAAACTTGCAACTGCGGCGCCGATATCGTCGCAAGGGCCGGCTGCTGCGTTAAAGTGCCAGCCGGCAAGCGAGCCCGGGTCCCGCCGGCCGCTGCTGTCTCGGCCGATCAACGGCCGTCCACTTTCTAGCGAGAGGAGAAGCGCCGATGAAACGAGTTCTGATCGCCAGCCTGGCCGCGGTCGGTCTGCTGATGGGCGGCCTCGCCCAGGCGTCCGCCGACAAGGCCAACAGCGCCGGCTGCATGAAGTGCCACGATGTCGACAAGAAGAAAATGGCGTCGTCCTTTAAGGACATCGCCGCCAAGAACAAGGGCAACAAGGACTATGTCGATGCCGCGGTCAAGAAGCTCGCCACCGGCAGCGGCCACCCCAAGTCCGCCGCCAGCGAGGCGGATCTGAAGGCCATCATGGAGTGGGTGGTCAAGCTCTGATCCGTAGTTTCGTCAACGAAAAAGGCCGGCGCTTTGCCGGCCTTTTTTGTTGTTACGGCGACCGTAACGCCCGTCGGTTTGTCGAGGGCGGCTTCCTCGCGTTGGCGCTGTTGATCCACGTCAACGGGAATCCGGAGACCGCGTGTCATGGTCGCGCCATCGCTGATCGCGATAAGCCCCGGTGTCGGCGCCTGGCCACGAGCCCGCGCCGAACCCGGCAGAGTTTCGGCACCCCACACGGACCCCCATGGCATCCGCCGCCCTGATCCGCGCGCTGCTGCTGGCCCTGGCCCTTGGCTTGGCCGGCGCAGTCGACGCCAAGACGGCTGCCGCGCCCGCTGCCTCGGCGCCCGCAGCCAACCCCAACGAAGCCTGCCTGATGTGCCACGGCGATGCCTCGGCCAAGGGCGCCAGCGGCAAGTCGATCGCGGTCGATGCGGCCGCGTTTGCCCAGTCGGTGCATGGCGAGATGCACTTCGAGTGCACCGCCTGCCACACCGACACGTCAGCGGACAAGCTGCCGCACGCGGAGAAGCTGAAGCCGGCTAACTGCAGCGGCTGCCACGAGGACGCGGTCAAGAAATTCACCGCCACCGCGCACGGCCGGGCGCTGAAGGAAGGTAAGGCTGCCGCCGCGTCGTGCACCGACTGCCACGGCTCGCACGACATCCGGCGCTCGAAGGACCCGGCATCGAAGACGGCTTTCGCCAACATCGAGGCCGCCTGCGGCGCCTGCCATGGCAACGACAAGCTCGTCCAGCAGGCCAAGCTTCCGGGCGGCAACATCCAGGCCAAGTACCACGACAGCATCCACAACCGGCTGCTGGAAGGCCAAGGCGTCTACAGCGCCCGGGCGCCGACCTGCACGTCTTGCCACGGCACGCACGACATCCAAAGCAAGAACGCGCCCGACAGCCGCGTCGCGCGCGCACACATTCCTGCCACCTGCGGCAGCTGCCACCAGCGTGAGCTGACCGTGTTCGAGAAGGGCCGTCACGGCGCTCTGCTGCAGTCCGGCGTCACGGTCGGCCCGGTGTGCAGCGACTGCCACGGCGCGCACTCTATCCAGCGCGCCAGCACGCCGTCCTGGCAGAACGCGGTGGTCGGCGCCTGCGGCAACTGCCACGATGACTTCCTGGCCAGCTTCCGTCATACGTACCACGGCAAGGTCACCACGCTCGGCTTCAGCGAGGTGGCGACCTGCGCCTCCTGCCACGGCGCGCACGACGTGCGTCCGGCCTCCGATCCGCTGTCGCCGATCGCGCCGGAAAACCGGCTGCAGACTTGCCGCACCTGCCACCCCAAGGCGGGCGTGCAGTTTGCGAGTTGGGACCCGCACCCGCGGCCGAAGGACAAGGGACGGGACCTGATCCTGTACTGGACCAACATCTTCATGGAAGTGCTGCTGGCCGGCGTGTTCCTGTTCTTCGGCCTGCACACCGTGCTTTGGGCCTACCGCTCGCTGAAGAACAGGTTCGGCGGCGGCAAGTCGCATTAGGAGTCCGCCATGCCCAGTTCAGTCAGCATGCCGGTCGAGCAGGCCGGCGCGGCACCGCAGGCCGTAGCCGCCCGCTGGTATCGCCGCTTCGGCCTGTATGAGCGCATCCAGCACGCCGGGATGATGTTCGCCTTCATCGGCTGCGCTCTTAGTGGCCTGCCGCTGCTGTTTCCCTACACCGGCTGGGCGCGAAGCCTGGCCGGATTCATGGGCGGCTTCGAGAGTGCGGCGCTGGTGCATCGCGTGAGCGCCGTGCTCATGGCCACGGTGTTCTTCGCCCACATCCTGCAGTTCCTGTGGCGCGGCCTGAAGAGCGGCAGCCTGCTGACCGTCCTTTGGGGCCCGAACTCACTGGTGCCGCAGTGGAAGGACGTCGAGGACATCTGGGGCCACATCAAGTTCTTCCTGGGCAAGGGGCCGCGTCCCCGCTTCGACCGCTACACCTACTGGGAGAAGTTCGACTACATGGCGGTCTTCTGGGGGATGTTCATCATCGGCGGCTCCGGGCTGCTGCTCTGGTTCTTCGAGGAACTGAGCCCATGGGTGCCGGGCTGGGTGTTCAACGTCGCCACGCTGGTGCACGGCCACGAGGCGCTGCTGGCCGTGGGCTTCATCTTCACCATCCACTTCTTCAATGGCCATCTGCGTCCGGAGAAGTTTCCGATGGACATGGTGATCTTCACCGGGCGGCTGACCGAGCACGAGCTGCGCGAGGAGCGCCCGCTCGAGTTCGAGCGGCTGCGCCGCGAGGGCAGCCTGGCGGCGCTGCAGACCACGCCGCCGTCGCCGGGCGCGGTGGCCTTCGGCCGCCTGGTCGGCGGCACCGCGCTGGTGCTCGGCATCATCACGGTGTTCCTGATTCTTTACGGGTTGTTCACCGGCTGATGCCGGCGGGGCGCCGCGGCTGCCGGCCGTTGTCGGCCGGCTGCGGCGAACCAGCGTGCTCAGGGCGGATGCAGGGCGAGTTAGCAGGGACGAGAAGATGCGAATCCATCTGAAGCGGTACGGCGTCGCCGGCGCAGCGACGCTGTTCGTCATCGGCGGGCTGGCGCTGGCGTTGCTCGGCGCCGGCGGCATCGTGGCCTGGGAATACAGCAACAGCAACCAGTTCTGCGCCACGATGTGCCACTCGGTGCACCCGGAGGAAACGCGCGCGCACGGCATGGCCTCGCACGCCCGCGTCGACTGCGTCGAGTGCCACATGGGCCGGATCTCGACGCTGCACATGATGGCGCTGAAGCCGACGCACGCAAAGGAACTGTGGGGAATGATCGTCGGCTACGAGCGGCCGTTGACGTCGCACACGCTGCGCCCGTCGCGCGACAACTGCGAGGGCTGCCACTGGCCGTCGGTCGAGCACCATGACTCGATCGCCCTGAAGAAGCGCTACGACACCGACGAGAAGAGCACCGAGACCACCTATCGCCTGGTTCTGCACACGGGGATGGGGACGATCCGCGAGTCGAACGCGCGTGGGATCCACTGGCACATCGAGAACGACGTCGAGTTCATCGCCACCGACCCGCAGCGGCGCCAGATCCCCTGGGTGCGGGTGAAGACGGCCGACGGCAAGGTCAGCACCTACGTCGACACCTCGTCGAAACTCTCGGAGGCGGAGCTGAAGAAGTTCACGCCGCGGCGGATGGAGTGCTTCGACTGCCACAACGCCGTTGGCCACCCCTTCAAGAACCCGGAAGACCTCGTCGACGATGCCCTCGCCAGTGGCCGCATCGACCGCAGTCTGCCGAACGCCAAGGCGCGGGCGGTGGCGCTCATCGAACAGGCGCAGAAGTTGACCGGCCCGCACAAGGAAATGGGGCCGAGGATCGACAAGCTGATCTCCGATGCGGCGCCGAAGGGCGAGATGACGGACGCGGAGAAGAAGTTCCGCGCCGCGATGAAGCAGATCCTGGTCGACAGTTCGTTCTCGCACCCCGGCCTGTCGTGGGCGTCTTTCGCCAACCACGCCGGGCACAAGGACTCGCCGGGATGCTTCCGCTGCCACGACGGCAAGCACCTCAACGAGAAAGGCGAGGCGATCCGCCTGCAGTGCACGCTGTGCCACAACCTGCCGCAGGTCGAGCGCGAGGGCGGCAAGGGATCGGTGCCGTCGACGGTGGCCGCAGGGCTGTCGCCGCCGCCGTCGCACGAAGAGCCCAACTTCATGCACGACCACCGTACCAAGCTCGACGATTCCTGCACCATGTGCCACGGCAAGATCGAGTGGGGGGCCGATGGCGGCAGCTTCTGCGGCAACCCGGCCTGCCACGGCCGCAAGTGGCCCGAGATGACCCTCGACCCGCAGGCGCGCAAGTAGACCGTCAAAGCAATTCGCTCCGGACGGCCAGCAGTGCACCCGCCGCGGGCTATTGGGCCTGCGCCGGCGCGGGCGCTGCGCGGTTTCGCTCGCTGCGGTCAACGCGGCAGGCTTGCGGGCGTTATGCTCCAAGCGCCTGGGCGCAGCCGAGGGCGCTGCAGTCCGGGCAAGCAAGCGCCCGGAAGGATCAACCATATAACGGAGGAAGGATGAACAAGATTCTGATTGCAGCGGCCGCCGTGGCGGCCCTGGCGATGGCCGGCGGCGCGCAGGCGAGCGAGGCGATGGCCAAGGACAAGGGGTGCCTGGGCTGCCACGCCGTGGACGCCAAGAAAATGGGCCCCGCCTTCAAGGAGGTCGCGGCCAAGTACAAGGGCAAGGCTGATGCCGAGGCGACGATCATCGCCGAGCTGAAGTCGGGCAAGGTCGGCGGCAAGACGCACCCGGTGCCGAAGGCCAGCGACGACGAGCTGAAGGCGCTGACCAAATGGATGCTGTCGCTCTAATCGGCGCTACGCCGAGTTAGGCAACGAAAGCCGGCGCCAGCCGGCTTTCTCGTTTTCGGGGCGGCGCCCATCAGCCGGCGGCGGCTCGCGCGGCGCGACGAAGAAAACCCGCCTCGTCCTGCTCCAGTTCCTCCAGGCTGGTCTCGACCTCGTGCAGCGTTTGCTCGATCTCCGGCAGCAGCACATCCTGAAGCGCGCGCACGCGGCGCACGGTCTTGCGGTATTCGGCGTGCAGGCGGGCGAGATTGCCGCTGGCGGCAGCCAGTTGCGCCAGCTTGGCCGCCCAGGCCGCGAACGCGGCCCCGCAGGCGGCCGCCTCGGGTGACGGCATTACCGCCGGCGGCGCCTCGCCGGGGCTGCCGTCGAGCACGGCGTCGCGCATCGCCACGCCGAGCAGCGCCCGTCGCGACAGATGCAGTTGCTGCTCGCCCGGCGGCGCCGGATACACCTGCAGGCCGTTCAACCCGTGCCGGCGCAGCGCCGAGGCCAAGGCCTGCTCCGCTTTCGCCTGCAACGGCGCGGCCTCGGCGACCAGCGCGCGGTGGCGGCGCACCTCGCGCAGCATCTCGCCGGCGAGCAGCAGGCATTTCTCATCGAGGAACGCATAGCCCTCGCGCATGGTGCGCCGTTCCTCCGCCAGCGCGATGGCGAGGCTGCGCGTCGGCGTGAATTCGGCCACGCGGGATCCCTCACTTGGACGCGGCGCCGCCGAGGTAGCGCTCGATCTGCGCGTCCGACAGCCGCGTCAGCTCCGCCAGCGGCAGCGCCCGCAGCAGCCGCCAGCCGACCTCCATGCTCTCCTCCAGCGTTCGCGGCGCGACCTGGTGCACGAGCTGCCGCTCGAACTCGGCGCCGAAGGTCAGGTAGCTGCGGTCGGTCTCCGACAACCCTTCCTCGCCGACCACGCTCGCCAGCACGCGCGCCTGCACCGCGCGCGCGTACGCGGCATACAGTTGGCTGGCCAGCGCCGGGTGGTCCTCGTGCGTGTAGCCCTTGCCGGTGCCGTCCTTCATCAGCCGTGACAGGCTCGGCAGCACGTTCACGGGCGGGAAGACGCCGGCGCGGTCCAGCTCGCGCGACAGCACGATCTGGCCCTCGGTGATGTAGCCGGACAGGTCCGGGATCGGGTGGCCGATGTCGTCCGAGGGCATGGTCAGGATCGGCAGTTGGGTCAGGCTGCCGGCGGTGCCGTGGATGCAGCCGGCGCGCTCGTACAGCGTGGCGAGGTCCGAGTACATGTAGCCGGGGAAGCCCTTGCGGCCGGGCACCTCGCCCTTGGCGCCGGCCACCTCGCGCAGCGCCTCGCAGTAGTTGGTGATGTCGGTGACGATCACCAGCACGTGCTTGTGCTCGACGAAGGCCAGGTACTCGGCCGCGGTCAGCGCGAAACGCGGCGTCAGCAGCCGCTGCGTGCTGGAGTCGCTGGCGAGGTTCAGGAACAGCGCGCTTCGCTCCAGCGCGCCGGACTGCTCCAGTGCCCGGCGGAAGTACTCGGCCGTCGTGTGCGGCACGCCGATGCCGCAGAAGACGATCGCAAAGTCCCCCTTCGCGGCGCCGCGGCCCTCGCCGCGCAGCCGCGCGTGGCTGGCGATCTGCACCGCGATGCGGTCGTGCGGCAGGCCGCCGCCGGAAAACAGCGGCAGCTTCTGCCCGCGCACCAGGCTGTTCAGCAGGTCGATCGCGGTAATGCCGGTCTCGATGAACGCGCGCGGCGTCGCTCGCGCCAGCGGGTTGATCGGCAGGCCGTCCACCCGCAGCCGTTCGCGCACCGCCAGTGGCGGGCCGCCGTCGATGACCTGCCCGACGCCGTTAAACACGCGCCCGAGCAGCCCCGGGCCGACGCCGAACTCGACCGGCGCGCCGAGGAAGCGCACCACGGTGTCCGCCAGCGCCAGGCCGGCGCCGGGCTCCAGCAGCTCGACGGTGACGAACTGCTCGTCGAGGGCGGCGATGCGGCCCAGCCGCCGCCGGCCATCGGCGCCCTCGACCTCGACCGCCTCGCCCAACCCCACGTCGAGCGTGCGGCGCAGGAACAGTAGCGGGCCGTCGAGCTTGACAGCCGCATCGTGGACGGTGACGCGCGGTTGCATCTGCGGCTCAGCCTCCCTTCGCGCCCGAGGGTGCACTCGGCGGCCTGGCCGGGGTGCCTGCCGTCACCGCGGTGGGCCCTTCGGCGGTCGCGCCGAGGGCGTCGAATGCCGCTTCCAGCTGCGCTTCGAGTTCGGCGAAGCGGCGGCGCATGGCGGCGGCATCGCGTTCGTCGATCTCCTCGCCCATCCGGGACAGCCGCCGCAGCAGCGGCAGCGCGGCGATCGCCTCCGGCGTGCCGCCGGCGGCGAGCAGCCGCTCGGCGCGCTCGATGAAGCGCGCCAGCAGCCGCAGCATCGCCGCCTGCCGCTCGGGGCCGCAGTAGCGGTCGGTCGGCGAGAACGCCGACTGGCGCAGGAACGCCTCGTTGACCAGTTCCGCGTTCGCCAGCGTCAGCCGCTGCCGCGCCGGCAGCGCGTCCTTGCCGATGATGCGCGCCATGCGCTCCAGCCGCGCCTGCTCGTCGAGCAGGGTCAACAGGCGCCGGCGCAGCTCCAGCCACTCGTTCTCGCCGCTGGCGGCGCGCGCCCGAGCCGTGGTCGTCTCGCCGTACACCTGCGCCCACCACAGCGCGCAGTCGAGCGCGTCCTCGGAGTAGCTCTGCAGCGGATTGACGGCGGGATAGAAGCGCGCCTGCGCCCGCTTGGCGTCCAGCGCCCAGAAGCTGCGCACGTAGCGCTTGCTGTGGCTGGTCACCGGCTCGGAAAAATCGCCCGACGGCGGCGAGATCGAGCCGAGCAGCGTCACCGAGCCGGTCTCGCCGGCGAGCGTGGTCACCTTGGCGGCGCGCTCGTAGAAGTCGGCGATGCGGCTCGACAGGTAGTTGGGGTAGCCGCCCTCGCCGGGCAGTTCGCCGAAGCGGCCGGAGACCTCGCGCAGGGCTTCTGCCCAGCGGCTGGTGGAATCGGCCATCAGCGCCACGTGCAGGCCCTGGTCGCGGAAATACTCGGCCACCGTCACCGCGGCGTAGATGCTCGCCTCGCGCGCGGCCACCGGCATGTTCGAGGTGTTGGCGATCACCACCGTGCGCTCCATCAGCGGCCGGCCGGAGCGCGGGTCTTCCAGTTGCGGGAACTCCTCCAGCACGCCGGCGAGTTCGTTGCCGCGCTCGCCGCAGCCGAGGTAGACGATCACGTCGGCGTGGCAGCCCTTGGCGAGCGCTTCGAGCAGGATCGTCTTGCCGGTGCCGAAGCCGCCGGGAATCGCGCCCTTGCCGCCCAGCGCGATCGGGAACAGCGAGTCGAGGATGCGCTGGCCGGTGACCAGCGGCTCGTCGGCAGGCAGCCGCGCCGCCACCGGCCGCGGCGTGCGCACCGGCCAGTGATGCGCCGCGCCGACCTCGCGCAGGCGGCCTGTGCTGTCGCGCAGCGTGATCAGCGGCGCGCGCAGCGCGTACTCGCCCGCGGCGGCCACCGAGACCACCTCGCCGGCGCAGTCCGGCGGCAGGCGTGCG
>CALGWX010000076.1 GCA_937936215.1 uncultured Burkholderiaceae bacterium
TGGCGCGCCGTCATTGGTAGTAGCCCGGGCCGCGCACGTTCTCGTGCGCCGGGCTGGTCCAGTCGGCCGTGCCGGGCGGCGGCGTGCGGTCGCGGTTGTTCAGCAACACGTCGCGCACATGGCGGTACTGGAAGGCGCCGAGCGCGAGCGCCCGCTCGCACGCCGCTTCCAGCCGCGTGGCGCCGAAGCGTTTGGCGAGGTTCAGCAGTCCCAGGCAGGCGCGGTAGCCGTGCTCGGGGTGCTTGCGGCTGGCGAGCAGCCGCGTGACCACTTCACCGGTGGCCACGCCGATGCGGCCACCCCAGTCGATCAGCCGTTGCGGCGACCACTGCAGATGCGCGCGGTGTGCCGCCGGCATGTGCTCGGGCACGGTCGTGTAGCCGCCGCGACGGCTGGAGCGCACGTGGCTGGCGATGCGCTGGCCGCGCAGCGGCAACTCGACGGCGTGCGGCGTGATCCGCGCATCGAGTTCCTGGCCGACGAACGCGTGCGGCACGCTGTAGCGGTGCGCGTCAATCTCGACGTGGTAGTCCACGTGCACCTTGACGGTCTTGAAGCGCGCCAGCTCGTCGCGGTGCGCGGGCAGCGGCCGCAGCGCCGGCCGATCGATCTCGGCGAACACGCTGGCGCGCGAGCCGGGCAGCTTCTGAAACGGCCGGCCATTGAGCGACGGCAGGAGTTCGGCGATGGCCCGATCGACCTCGGACACGGTCGTGAAGCGCCGGTGGCGCAGCCGCGCCAGAATCCAGCGGGTCACCACTTGCACGGCAATGTCTGCGGTGGCCTTGTCGCGCGCCGCGTACGGACGCGCCGGAAGCACCGACGTGCCGAAATGGCGCGCGAAGTCAAGCACCGTGTCGTGCGCACGCGGCTCGTAGCGGTCGGGCACGGTGATCAGCGCGCGCGGATTGTCGGGAACGATCAAGGCCGGCGCGCCGTCGTAAAACGTCAGCGCGCGCACCATCGATTCAATCCAGTGCTCGAGCTTCTGCGCCTCGGTGGCGGAGGCAAACGTGAAGCTCGACACCCCCATCGCGCCCACGAAGACGTGCGCGCGGCCGCCGTCGACGAGCGGCACCGTGGGGCCGGCGAAGTCGATGAACAGCTTCTCGCCGGCGCGCCGCTGCTGGCGCATCGAGCGCTTCAGCCGCTGGGCGAACGCCTTGTAGTGCTCGCAAAACTGCGTGTAGCGCCACGTGCGCTGTTCAGCATGGGCGGCGACGTACTCCTCCCACAGCAGCATCAGCGTGACACCCTTGCGGCCCAGCTCCAGGTGAATGCGGCCCCAGTCGGGAACCACGACCGGCGTGCTGGCCGCCTCCCGCGGCAGCAGCCGTGCCAGGAGCTGCCGCTCGTCCCACGCGCGCACCGTCTGCCAGTGCAGGCCCGCGGCCGCGGCCAGTGCGAGGTACTTGGCCACGACACCTTTGGATATCCGCAGGCTCGCGGCGATTTGCTCGTGGGAGTGCTGTCCCTCCCACTTCATTCGAATCACGTCTTTGATCATGCGTAGAGCAATCCTCTGCTTGGGCACCGTTGCCCTCCTGGCGGGCAAAACCCGCGCAGGCTACGGAAGACCCAGGGGTTGAATCTCTACGCAACACCGGCCGACCGGAACGGGCCCAGGGGCGCCGTTCGGGCCGATCACAACCGGCCGAAACGACCGGTCACGATGCCGAAACGACCGGTCACGATGCCGAAACGGTCGGTCACGATCCGCCGAAACATGCGGTCACGATGCCGAAATGGCCGGTCACGATGGGCCGAAATACGCACAGTTCGCTTCTGCGGCAGCTGAGGTCCCATCCACTCGTGCACAGCTGCCCTCGCAACGAAGCTTACGAGCGGATGCCAATAAGCGACGTGAATTACTGCTTCGAGATCGACATGGCGTCGCTGAAGGCATAGCGCTCGTAGGATTTGCTCAGCGAACCGTGGAGACGATCGGCCCCAGCGCGGCGTTGATGCGCGCACCTTGCTCGGCGTTGATCATTGACCCGAGCACTCCGAGGAAGCGCGGATCCTGCACGCCGCTGACGATGTACTGCCAGCGGTAGGCAGCGAGCAACGTCGACTGGATCGCCTGCGCTTGCGCCTCGTCGAAGTCCCGAGGCGCCACCTTGCAGAAATACTGCGCGTCGGCATTCGCCTGCATCTGCACGATGCCGTCGACCGCTGCCACCAGGCCGATCAGTTCGTCCACCGCCTGGTCGCGCTGCGCAGCGTCAAGCCGCTGGTCCTCGCGCAGCCATTCCATCTCGTCGACGATTGCGTGCTGCGACTCCTCCTTCCAGTGGAACAGGAACACGTCCTTCCACAGTGGATCCAGTTGTGTGTCCGGATCGATGCTGCTGCGGTAATGCGCCTGGGAGAACAGTTCGATGTCCAGGATCAGCGCCAGCACCGCCCAGCTCGAAGCGGCCAGCACCGCCTGCGCCACATCGTTGGGCTGCGGCAGAAACGCATAACCTGCGGGCATATCGGGGCCAATCATCCTCTCCAGTCGACGGAACATTTCCTGGTGCTTCAGCTCCTCGTCGGTCAGCCGCACCATCGCTTCAAGCGCCACCTGGTCGCCGAGCCAGTGGCCGCGGCTGAGCTCCAGAACCTTGGCGCCGATGAAGCGCTCCACCAAGGCGAACATGTTGGCGTACGTGCGCCCCTGCACCTGCGAGAACAGGCGTTTCTCGTCCGGCCTCAGGAAAGGCAACTGCTCGACTTTCGACAGGCCATCGGGCAGGAACTTTCTGCCGAAGTCGAAGCTGCGGCCGCGGACGCGTGGCGAGCGACACCGAGGCGAAACCACCGAAGACGACCGAATGGATCGCGCCGATGCGAACGCAGGCGAGCATCGCGAACATCGCCTCCGGGATCATCGGCATGTAGATCAGCACGCGATCGCCGCGCTCCACGCCGAGCCCCTTGAGGATGCCCGCAAAGCGGTTGGCCTCGCGATGCAACTGCCGGAACGTGTAGCTTTTTTCCTGGTCCGTCTCGGTCGAGACGTAGATCAGCGCGTTGCGCTCGCCGCGCGCGGCGAGGTGCCGATCGACCGCGTTGTGGCACAGGTTCGTGGTGCCGCCGACGAACCATTTCGCGAACGGCGGTCGCGAATCGTCGAGGACCCGGTCGAACGGCGTCTTCCAGCCGATCAGCGTCGCCTGCTCGCGCCAGAAGCCGTCCTTGTCGCGGATCGATCTAGCGTGGAACTCCCTGTACGTCGTCATTGCGTACTCCCTCCGGCCCCGTGGTTTGGAGTTCGCGCTGCTGGCGGACGAGCTTCAGCAGCGGATTGATCTGGTCGAGCAGCCGCGGCAGATGCGGCACCACTTCGGCCGCGCGTCCTGCGCGGATCAGCGCGAGCGCCAGGCCGATATCCCGATCCGTCGTCGGGCCGGCTTTCGATCGCACCCGGCGCCACACCTTCCGACGTGCCGATGATGATCCGGCGGGACCGGCTCGACTGCGCCTGCTGCGCGCGCTTCTGCGCCAGCGCCCGCAGTTCCTCGGCGCCGCGCCGCAGTTCTTCGGACAGCGTGGCGACACCGATGCAGGTCCAGACCTCGACGCCCGGGCCGGCCGCTTCGACATTTTCCAGAACCTTGCGCAGCCGCGCCGCGAAGCGCAGCACGCCCGACAGCCCGCTCGCCTGCGTGGCCACGCAGAACTCGAAGCGGTCCGAACGCGTGCCGAGATCCTCGAGGCGGATCGACGCCGCAAGCGCACGGCCGACCAGCTTGACGCGCTGCTCGACCTCGCCTTACCACGTCTCGGACTTCGGCATCGACAGTTCGACGCGCACGCAGATGACGGCGACGTCGGTCAGATTGCGTCGCGCGAACGAGATCAGCTTCTCGACCTGTTTGTCGAAGAAAGGCAGGTTCAGCAGCTCGGTATCGGGATCGACGGTACGCGCGGACTCGAGCGAGGCCTGGCTTTCCTGCAGCGCCTCGCGCGTGGCGGCGAGCTTGACCAGCACCTCGAGGCGCGAGATCAGTTCCGCGGCTCCGGCGCCCTTCTGGATGAAATCCGTCGCACCCATCGAAGCGGCGCGCTCGCGCTCGGCGACTTCGTCCTCGCCGGAGATCACGATCACCGGCAGCTCGCGGATGCGCTGCACCTTCGAGCTGCGCACCCGCGTCAGCAGCTCGAAGCCGTCGACCTTCGGCATCGTCAGATCCGTGATCACGACGCGGATCGACGCGTCGAGCAGGATCGCCTGCCAGGCCGCCTCGCCATCGGTGACTTCACGGATCTCGAAGCGGTCGCGGATGTGCTGGGTGATCGACGCGCGCACGATGCGCGAATCGTCTGCGATCAGCACGCGCGCTTTCGGGGTGCTCGGATATCTGGGGGCGATCGTTTCGCTGGCCACGCGTTCACCGCGGAGAGTTCAGGCCGAGCGCACGCGTTGCGCGCCGGAGGATCGAGCGTGCAAGTTACCGGAAACGTGCGATGCAAGCGCAGGAAAGCACTCGGTTTTTTCGTCGCTATCGGCTATCTTCAACGCGGCCTGAAGCGCTTCCATGCAGCCGCCCATCACGCATTCGCGGAACTGGCGCCGTATCGCGCAGACCTGCGCGGCCGCGGTCGCGTTGCTGTCGGCGCTTGGCTGCGCGGCTGTTCACGCACCGAGCGGCGCCGATCGTGGCACGGTCGTCGGCACCGAAGTCGCGCTGCGAGCGCTTGTCCATGTCGGCGTGCCGTATCGCTATGGCGGCGACGATCCCCGCCTCGGCTTCGATTGCAGCGGGCTCGTGCGGCACGTGTTCCGTGACGCGCTCGGCCTCGAGTTGCCGCGCCGTTCGGAGCAGATCGGGCGCGCGGCACGCGCGGTCGAAGGCGAGCGTCTGCAGCCGGGCGATCTTGTCTTCTTCGACACGCAGGGCCGGGCGTATTCGCACGTCGGCATCTACATCGGCAACGGCCGCTTCGTCCACGCACCCGCGCGGCGCGGTCGGGTGCGCGTCGACGGGCTCGACGATCCGTACTGGGCGGCGCGCTTCAACGGCGCGCGCCGGCTCGCGCCGGACGACGACCCGTTCGCAGCCGCGTCTGCGACCGAAGCGGCCGCCGTCGGCCAGTCCCTCCAGCGCGGGCTGTAACGCTCCCGCGTCCGCGGCCGGCCGAGCACGGCCGTCGGACGGTCACCGCGTACTGCTGTCGTAAGCCGTTGATCGGGCAAGGAGAACGGGCAGGCGACGCCACTACGCATCAGGTGTCGCGAGCGTTTGATCTCGATCCAACACGAATCATTTGC
This sequence comes from uncultured Burkholderiaceae bacterium, assembly GCA_937936215.1. Taxonomy (GTDB): domain Bacteria; phylum Pseudomonadota; class Gammaproteobacteria; order Burkholderiales; family Burkholderiaceae_F; genus JADJWR01. The sequence continues at coordinate 5,261 of CALGWX010000076.1, forward strand.
ATTTGAGAATAGTTCGCGTTAGATTGCCTTCCGCGGGCTGGAGAGCCTACCGAGACTGCGTCGACCACTCATCTAGCAAGGGACTACGAAGCATGAAGCGAACGATCGACATGAACCGCGCCGAAGCCTGGTTCGAACGCGGCCTGCGCTGGACATTCGCGCTCGGGCTGGCGCTCGGCGTGGCGGCGCAGGCAACGGATCCGCGGGCGCAGGACAAGGTGCTGAACCTGTATTCGGCGCGTCACTATCAGACCGACGAGGCGCTGTACTCGAACTTCACGAAGCAGACCGGCATCAAGATCAACCGCATCGAGATGGGCGACGAGCAACTCCTGCAACGACTCGCGAGCGAAGGTGCGAACAGTCCCGCCGATGTCGTGCTGCTGGTCGACGCCGCGCGGCTGTGGCGTGCGCAGATCGACGGCCTGTTCCAGCCGATCCAGTCCAGGTTGCTCGAAGAGCGAATTCCCGCCAATCTGCGTTCGAACGACGGCACCTGGTTCGGCTTTTCGACCCGCGCGCGCGTGATCGTCTACAACAAGGCGACCGTGAAGCCCGACGACGTCGACACGTACGAAAAGCTCGCCGACCCGAAGAACGAAGGCAAGGTCTGCACGCGCTCCGGTTCGCATCCGTACATGCTGTCGCTGATCGGCTCGATGGTCGAACGGCTGGGGGAAGCGAAGACCGAAGAGTGGGCGCGCGGTGTGGTGGCCAACATGGCCCGACCGCCGCGCGGCGGCGACACAGACCAGATCCGCGCGGTCGCCAGCGGCGAGTGCGGCGTGGCGCTGACCAACACGTATTACTGGGTGCGGCTCGTTCGATCCGACGATCCGAAGGACAAGGAAGTCGTCGGCAAGGTCGGATTCATCTGGCCAAACCAGGCCACGTCGGGCACGCACGTCAACGTCACGGGCGGTGCCGTCGCGCGCCACGCGCCGCACCGGGACAACGCGATCCGCTTTCTCGAGTACCTCGCCAGCCCCGAGGCGCAGGCCTACTTCGCCAACGGCAACAACGAGTGGCCGGTGGTCAAGGGCGCTGAGCTGAACAATCCGGCGCTTGCGGCACTCGGCAGGTTCAAGCAGGAGAACGTGCCGCTGTCGTCGATCGGCAAGGCTCAGATCGCCGCGCAGCGGATTCTCGATCGCGCCGGGTATCGCTGAAGACCAACGCACGCAACGCTCCAGAAGGCGTCGTCCGGTCTACAGTGGTCTCCCCCAGGGTCGACGCCGAATCGCCAGCCAGCCGAAGGAACCCCGGGCATGCCGCGTGTCGGCTGCCCGTCTACCGCAAAGCGGCCGTTCCTCGCCAGTCAGCCCGCTTCCTTGTGCAACGTGAAAACCTTTCGGGTGACTTCATGCTCGATCCGTCGACCTCCTCCCCTGTCCGCCCATCCCCGGCGCCGCCGGCGGACGAACAGAAGCGGACATGCGTCCTGGACAGCCGCGAGCTGTTCGCGCATTGCCGTCAGGTGCCGATCCGGCACGGATCCGACACCTACGTGCTGCGGCTGACGCGGCAGGGCAAACTGATCCTGACGAAGTGACATCCCGCGCGGCCACCGCGCCGCGCGCAAGCCAGCCAGTCGGTGCAGGCGGCGCCTGCGCGACGAGCGAGCGATGGGCCGCGGGCCGTGCGCCCGCGATTCGCGAGGAACTCGATGCTGGCTTCGACACCCGTCCCACACCGTTTCTCCGGCCCGCTTGGCGGCGCGGCGCTGGCCGTCGGTCTGCACGCCGTGGTGCTGGCGCTCGTGCTGGCTGCAGGCGGCGGTCGCGTCGTTCTCACGGCCCCGCAGCAGCCGGTGCAGGTGCGCCTGCTGCCGGCGCAGCCGACTGCATCGCAGCCGCTGCCTCCTGCGCTTGCGCTGGCGCCACGACTGATCGCGCCGCCGCCGGTGGCGATACCGCTGCCGGAGCTGCCCCCGCTCGCATTGGCGCCCGAGCCTGCCGTCCACCATGTCGAGACCGCGGCGCCGCATGCCCTCGCCCCTTCGGCGGCGGCGCCCGCGGCGGGCGCCGACGGCAGCGCAGGGGGCGAAAGTGCGCGCGCCGCGGCGGCGCCCGCCGTCGTCGAGCGCATCGCCTACGCGCACTTCGAGCCGCCGGCATACCCGCCGCTGTCGCGCCGTCTGGGCGAGCAGGGGCTGGTTCTGCTGCAGGTGCTGATCGACGAGGACGGGCGGCCGGTGCGGGTCGACGTGCATCGCTCTTCCGGCTACGCCCGGCTCGACCATGCGGCGCTCGAAGCCGTGCGGCGCGCGCGCTTCCACCCCCATCGCGAAGGCGACCGGCCGCGCGCGGCGATCGCGCTGGTGCCGGTGCGCTTCGAGCTGACCTGAACCCAAGCACAACGATCGATGACGGGGAGAGAACCGAGATGAAAGACCGCACCCCGCGCAGCCGACCGGGCAACCCCCTGCATTCGCTCTCGGTCGCCGCAGCGCTGGCCGCCTGCTCGGCACAGGCGCAGACGACCACCACGCCCGAGATCACGGTCACCGCCACCCGCGTGGAGCGCGCCGCCGACGAAGTGCCGGCGGCGGTGAGCGTGCGCGAGCGCGACGCGCTTGACGCGC
>CALGWX010000077.1 GCA_937936215.1 uncultured Burkholderiaceae bacterium
CGCTGACGGTCCGCGTCACCCTGTCGGTGCTGCTGCTGCTGTTCATCTGGTTCAGCTACTGGATGGGCTGGATCGAGCCGCGCCACTATCCGTGAGGCGGGGCCGCCGCACCGTCGTCACGCCCGGCGCGGCGCCACGGGAACGAGCCGCCCGCCGGACGGTCTAGGACAACAATTCCCCTGTCGGTTCGATCCCTTCGCGGATCACAATTGGCTTAGCGTAGCGACTGCGACGGCTGGCGTCGTCATCCGCAGCACACGGCAAGCCGTTTCCTGCGAAGATAGTCGGGCGCATCCGGTGACCAAAGGAGGTTTAATGAGTTCACCGACCAGTTTCTTCTCCGATTTTCGTGACAACTTCGTCCGCGCGCAGGACGAAGAAATGGGACTGGAGGACTTCCTCAACTACTGCCGCACCGACCGCATGGCCTACGCCTCGGCGCACGAGTGCGTGCTGGAGGCGATCGGCAAGCCGAGGCTGCTGAACACCGCCGAGGACCCGCGGCTGTCGCGCATCTTCCAGAACCGCGTCATTCAGACGTGGGACACCTTCGCCGAGTTCCACGGCATGGAAGACACGCTGATGGCGCTGTACGCGTATTTCCTGCACGCGGCGCAGGGCCTGGAGGAGCGCAAGCAGGTGCTTTACCTGCTCGGGCCGGTGGGCGGCGGCAAGTCGTCGCTCGCGGAGAAGATCAAGAAGCTGTGCGAGCAGTTCCCGATCTATGCGCTGAAGGACAGCGTCTCCGGGCGCATCTCGCCGCTGCTCGAAAGCCCGCTGGGCCTGTTCGACCCCGCCAAGTACGGCGCCCAGCTCGAGGACCGCTATGGCATCCCGCGGCGGGCGCTTTCGGGCATCGCCAGCCCGTGGGCGCTGAAGCGGCTGCAGGAGTACAAGGGCGATCTCACCAAGTTCCGCGTCGTGCGGGTGATGCCGTCGGTGCTCAACCAGATCGGCATCGTCAAGACCGAGCCCGGCGACGAGAACACGCAGGACATCTCCAGCCTGGTCGGGAAGATCGACCTGCGCATGCTCGAGCGCTACGCGCAGGACGACCCCGACGCCTACAGCTACTCCGGCGCGCTGTGTCTCGGCTCGGCGCGCTGCGTCGAGTTCGTCGAGATGTTCAAGGCGCCGCTGAAGGTGCTCAACCCGATCCTGACCGCCACCCAGGAAGGCAACTTCAAGGGCACCGAGGCGCTGCCGGCGATGCCGTTCGCCGGCTTCATCATGGCGCACTCCAACGAGGCGGAGTGGCTGAAGTTCCGCAACAACAAGGACAACGAGGCGTTCATCGACCGCGTCTATCTCGTCAAGGTGCCCTACTGCCTGCGCGTGGACGAGGAGATCCGCATCTACGAGAAGATGCTGAAGTCCTCGACCCTGGCGCAGGCGCCGTGCGCGCCGCAGACGCTGCGCACGCTGGCCGAGTTCACAGTCCTGTCCAGGCTGACGGTGCCGGAGAACTCCTCCGTGTACTCGAAGATGCGCGCCTACAACGGCGAGAACCTGAAGGACCTCGACCCGCGCGCCAAGAGCGTCAAGGAGTATCGCGACGACGCCGGCCCCGGCGAGGGCTTCTCGGGGCTGTCGACGCGGTGGGCGTTCAAGACCATCTCCGCCGCCTTCAACCGCGACCCCTCCGAGATCGCCGCCGACCCGGTCAACCTGCTGGTGGTGCTCGAGGAGCGGCTGGCCAAGGACGACCTGCCCGACGAGTACAAGCGGCGCCTGCGCGCCCACATCAAGGAGTGGATCATCCCGCGCTTCGCGGAGTTCCTGGAGAAGGAATTGCAGATGAGCTACCTCGACGCGTACGGCGAGTACGGCCAGAACCTGTTCGACCGCTACGTCACCTACGCCGACAAGTGGCTGCTCGACGAGGACTGGCGTGACCCGGACACCGGCATGCAGTACTCGCGCGAGGCGCTAAACGCCGAGCTGGAGAAGATCGAGAAGCCGGCCGGCATCAGCAACCCGAAGGACTTCCGCAACGAGGTGGTCAACTTCGTGCTGCGGGCGCGCGCCCACGGCAAGAACCCGCACTGGACCAGCTACGAGAAACTGCGCTCGGTGATCGAGAAGCGGATGTTCAGCAAGACCGAGGACATTCTGCCGGTGATCTCCTTCGAGGCCAAGGGCTCGCAGGAACTCGACGAGCGGCACAAGTCGTTCGTCAACCGCATGATCGCGCGCGGCTACACCGAGAAGCAGGTGCGGCGTCTGGTCGACTGGTACCTGCACTTCAAGAAGTCGGCGCAGTCCTGACGGAGGCTGCCGCGGCGCTGCGATGAGCGACCTGACCGCCTCCGCCCGGGCGATGCGGATCGTCGACCGGCGCACCGACCCGCCAGGCCGCGGTGCGGTTAACCGCGAGCGCTTCGTCCGCCGCTTCAAGGACGAGATCAAGCGCGCCGCCGACGAGGAGTTCTCGCGCCGCTCGATCACCGACGTCGGCCGCGGCGGCCGCATCACGATCCCCGGCCGCGGCCTGAAGGAGCCATTCCTGCACCACGACGACGACACCGGCGACCGCGACTTCGTGCTGCCCGGCAACCGCGAGTTCGTTCCCGGCGACACCATCCCGCGCCCGCCCGGCGGCGCCGGCCGCGGCGGCCCCGAGGGCGACGAGCCGGGCGAAGGCGAAGGCCGCGATTCCTTCGCCTTTGTGCTGTCGCGCGACGAGTTCCTGGCGCTGTTCTTCGACGACCTCGAACTGCCGAACCTCGAGCGCACCCGTTTCGGCGAGGTGACCATGGAGCGCAGCCGCCGCGCCGGCTACGCCCGCGACGGCGTGCCCGGCAACTTGTCGGCGCCGATGACGGTGCGCATGTCGATCGCCCGCCGCATCGCCTTGCGCGGCGCGCTGGCCGAGCAGATCGAGGAACTGGAGCGCAAGCTCGATGCCGCCGATCCGCTGGCGCGCGCCGAGATCGAGCGCGAGATCGAGCGGCTGCGCCGGCGGCGCGAGGGCCTGCCCTTCATCGAGGACGTCGACCGCCGCTACCGGGCGCGCGCGCCGATGCCGTCGCCGGCCACGCGCGCGGTGATGCTGTGCCTGATGGACGTGTCGGGCAGCATGGACGAGCGCAAGAAGGACCTCGCCAAGCGCTTCTTCACGCTGCTGTACCTGTTCCTCGAACGCAAGTACGGCCAGGTCGACATCGTCTTCATCCGCCACACTGAGACCGCCGAGGAGGTCGACGAGGAGACCTTCTTTCACGACCGCCTCTCGGGCGGCACCTTGGTGCTGCCGGCGCTGGAGCTGGCGCACAAGGTGATCGAGGCGAGGTATCTCGGCGACGACTGGAACATCTACCTCGCGCAGGCGTCCGACGGCGACTGCGGCGCCGACGATGGCGCCCGCAGCGCCGCCTTCGTGCGCGACGTGCTGCTGCCGCTGGCGCGCTACTTCGCCTACGTCGACATTCCGAACGCGCACGGCCTGTTCAACCGGCCCTCCGACCTCTGGCAGGCCTACGAGACGATCGCCGACCCGGCCTTCGCCCGCCGCCAGGTGCACGGCCGCGGCGACATCTGGCCAGTGTTCCGCGAGCTGTTCGCGCGCCGCGAGGCCACTGCATGACGACCAAGGACGACGTGGCCGCGGCCGAGCGCCCCTGGCCCAAGCTGCTGACCCGCCCGACGGTGCCGATGCCAGCCCGGCAGCGGGTGGCGGCGCCGATCGCCGCTGGCTCGGAGTGGACGCTGCCGATCCTGGAGCGCTTCGACCAGGCGCTGGCGGCGCACGCGCGGCGCTTCGCGCTCGACACCTACCCGGTGCAGTACGAGCTGATCACCGCCGAGCAGATGATCGACCTGTGTTCCACTGTCGGCATGCCGGTGCACTACCCGCACTGGGGTTTCGGCAAGCAGCTGGTGGCGCAGGAGCGCGGCTACCGCAAGGGGCTGTCCGGGCTGGCCTACGAGATCGTCATCAACACCAACCCGGCGCTGGTCTACCTGATGGAGACCAACTCGCTGGCGCTGCAGGTGCTGGTGATGGCGCACGCTGCCTACGGCCACAACGCGTTCTTCAAGAGCAACTACCTGTTCCAGCAGTTCACGCAGGCCGATTCGATCCTCGACTACCTGAAGTTCGCCCGCGACTTCGTCGTGCACTGCGAGCAGCAGCACGGCTGGCGCGAGGTGGAGAAGATCCTCGACTGCTGCCACGCCATCGCGCCGTACGGCGTCGACCGCTATCGTAAGCCGGGCCGGCTGTCGGCGCGGCGCGAGCGCGAGCGGCTGGCCGAGCGGCTGCGCTTCGCCGAGCGCCACTACAACGCCGACTACGCCTACCTCTACGACGGCGCCAAGGCGCAAGCCGAGACCGGCAACGGCTTCGAGCCGCAGGAGAACCTGCTGTACTTCATCGAGAAGCGGGCGCCGAAGCTGGCGCCCTGGCAGCGCGAACTGGTGCGCATCGTGCGCAAGGTGGCGCAGTACTTCTATCCGCAGCGGCTGACCAAGGTCGCCAACGAGGGCGCGGCGACCTTCTGGCACTACACACTGCTGCACGAGCTGTACGACGAGGGCCAGGTCGACGACGGCTTCATGCTGGAGTGGCTGGCCAACCACAGCGACGTGGTCGCGCAGCCCGCGTTCGACTCCAAGTACTACCGGGGCCTGAACCCGTACGCGCTCGGCTTCGCGATCTTCCGCGACATCCGCCGCATCTGCGAACAGCCCACCGATGAGGACCGCGAGTGGTTCCCGCAGCTAGCTGGCCAGCCGTGGGTCGACGCGGTGCAGTTCGCGATGGCTAACTTCAAGGACGAGAGCCTGATCGAGCAGTACCTGTCGCCGAAAGTGATGCGCGATTTTCGCCTGTTCGTGCTGCACGACGGCGCCGAGGACCGCAGCCGCTACGAGGTCACGGCCATCCACAACGAGCACGGCTACCGCGCGGTGCGGCAGGCGCTCGCCACCCAGTACCGGCCGGAGATGCACACGCCGCAAATTGCCGTGGCGCGGGCCAACGATGACGCCGACCGCGCCCTGCTGCTGCACCACCGGGTGCTCAACGGCCGGCTGCTCGACGCCGACGCGGTGAGCGCGGTGCTGGCGCACGTCAAGGAGTTGTGGGGCTTCGACGTCGTGCTCGAGGAAGTGGACGACCACGGCAAGCGGCTGAAGGTGCATCGCACCTGAGCGCGGCTTGCGCCAATGAAAACGGCGCCCGCGGGCGCCGTTTTCATTTCGAGCGGAGGCGGCTCACAGCCAGTAGACGACGATATACAGGCCGATCCAGACCACGTCGACGAAGTGCCAGTACCAGGCCGCTGCCTCGAAGGCAAAGTGGTGCTCCGGCTTGAAGTGGCCCTTGAGCACCCGCAACAGCACCACCGTCAGCATGATCGCGCCGACCAGCACGTGGAAGCCGTGAAAGCCTGTCAGCATGAAGAAGGTCGAGCCGAAGATGCCGGAGTCCAGGCGCAGGTTCAGGTCGCGATAGGCGTGCATGTACTCGTAGGCCTGGATCGCGACGAAGGCGAAGCCGAACAGCAGCGTCATGAACAGCCAGAAGGCCGCCTTGCCGCGATGGTTGGCGCGCAGCGCGTGGTGGGCGATCGTCAGCCAGATGCCGGAAGTCACCAGCAGGATGGTGTTGACCGTCGGCAGCGGCCAGGCGTGGATCTTGGTGAAGTCCTCGACGATGCCGGCCGGGCCGGTGTGCGGCCAGGCGGCGGTGAAGTCCGGCCACAGCAGCCGATGGTCGAAGTCGCCGAGCATCGGCATCGTGATGACGCGGGCGTAAAACAGCGCGCCGAAGAACGAGGCGAAGAACATCACCTCGGAGAAGATGAACCAGCCCATCCCCCAGCGGAAGGACAGATCCTCCTTGTGGCGGTACTTGCCCGACTCGGACTCGGCGATGACGGCGCCGAACCAGCCGACCATCATGTAGATCAACACCGCGAAGCCGGCCATCAGCACCCAGCCGCCGAACGGCACTTTGTTCACTACCATCGCGGCGCCGAAGCCGTTCAACGCCATCGCAACCATGCCGACCATCGGCCAGTTCGACGGCGCCGGGACGAAGTAGTCCGGCGCGGTGGCAGCGTGCGTGTTGGCCATTGTCCCGTCCCCCTCTCGAAAGTCTTATTGACCGCCGGGCCTCAGCCGACCACCCAGCGGACGATCAGGATCAGCACGGCGACGAAGATCGCCGCACCGACCACTCCCATGATGATCACGTGCACCGGATTCAGCTGCGCCGAGTCCGCCTCATAGTGGGCGCGCTTGCGCACGCCAAAGAACGACCAGGCCACCGCCCGCGCCGTCTGCGCCAGCGACGCCTTGCGGCGATGCGCCGGCTGCCCGGGCGTCATGTCAGCCGCCGGCATTGGCCGCCTCCCGGCCCTTGGCCTGGGGCACCGCGCCCGGCACCTCGAAGAACGTGTACGACAGCGTGATCTGCGTCACGTCCTTCGGCAGGTCGGGGTCGATGAAGAACACCACCGGGAACTTGCGCGTCTCGCCGGGGCCCAGCACCTGCTGCTTGAAGCAGAAGCACTCCAGCTTCTGGAAGTAGCGGGCCGACTGCTGCGGCGCGTAGCTGGGGATCGCCTGGCCAGCCATGGCGCGGCCTTCGAGGTTGACCAAGTCGTACTCGACGTGGACGAGCTCCCCGGGGTGCACGGTGACGTGGTTCAGGTGCGGCTTGAAGCGCCACGGGCCCTGCCGGTTGGCGTCGAACTCGACCACGATCTCGCGGCTGGTGTCGACCTGCGTGTTGCGGGCGCGCGCCTCGACGGCGGGGTCGCGGTTGGTGAGCAAGTTGATGCCGGTGATCTCGCAGATCTTGCGGTAGATCGGGATCAACGCCCAGCCGAAGCCAAACATCAGCACCGTTACCACCAGCAGCTTGCGCAGGATGACGCGGTTTTCCGCCGCGTTGGCGCGTGGCGTCTCGCTCATCGGCTCGCTGCCCGTGCTAGCCGCCGTAAAGCCAGTGACGCACCACCACGCCGACGAAGAAGACGGCGACCACCGACAGCAGGATCAGCGCGGTCCTGACGTTGCGGCGCTTGTCGTTGTCGGTCAGCATCGGCGGGCGGCAGGCTTCAGTGGACGTGCTTCCACTCCACCTTCGGCGGCGTCTCGAAGGTGTGGAACGGCGCCGGCGACGGCACCGTCCACTCGAGGCCGTCGTCCTGGGCATCGAAGTAGTTGGCCTTCGCCTTCTCGCCGCCCTTGATGCACTTGAGCACGGCCCACAGGAAGATCAGCTGCGACAGGCCGAAGCCGAAGGCGCCGATGGTGGCCACCATGTTGAAGTCGGCGAACTGCATCGGGTAGTCGGCGTAGCGGCGGGGCATGCCGGCCAGCCCGAGGAAGTGCATCGGGAAGAAGGTGACGTTGAAGAAGATCATCGACGTCCAGAAGTGCCACTTGCCAAGCTTCTCGTCGTACATGTGGCCGGTCCACTTCGGCAGCCAGAAATAGGTGCCGGCGAATAGCGCGAACAGCGAGCCCGCCACCAGCACGTAGTGGAAGTGCGCCACCACGTAGTAGGTGTCCTGGATCTGGATGTCGATCGGCGCCATGGCGCAGATCAGCCCCGTGAAGCCGCCCATGGTGAAAACGAAGATGAAGCCGATGGCGAACAGCATCGGCGTCTCGAAGGTCATCGAGCCCTTCCACATCGTCGCCAGCCAGTTGAAGATCTTCACGCCGGTTGGCACCGCGATCAGCATCGTCGCGTACATGAAGAACAGCTGCCCGGTCACCGGCATGCCGGTGGTGAACATGTGGTGCGCCCAGACGATGAACGACAGGATCGCGATCGACGCCGTCGCGTAGACCATCGAGGCGTAGCCGAACAGCGGCTTGCGGGAGAACACCGGCACAATCTGGCTGATGATCCCGAACGCCGGCAGGATCATGATGTACACCTCGGGGTGGCCGAAGAACCAGAAGATGTGCTGGTACATCACCGGGTCGCCGCCGCCGGCGGCGTTGAAGAACGAGGTGCCGAAGTGGCGGTCGGTCAGCGTCATCGTGATCGCGCCGGCCAGCACCGGCATCACCGCAATCAGCAGGTAGGCGGTGATCAGCCACGTCCACACGAACATCGGCATCTTCATCAACGTCATCCCAGGGGCGCGCATGTTCAGGATCGTGGTGATGATGTTGATCGAGCCCATGATCGAGCTGGCGCCCATGATGTGCAGGGCGAAAATGCCCATGTCCATGCCCATGCCCATCTGCAGGGTGAGCGGCGCGTAGACGGTCCAGCCGGCGGCGATCGCCCCGCCGGGCACGAAGAACGACGCCACCAGCAGCAGCGCCGCCGGCGGCAACAGCCAGAAGCTGAAGTTGTTCATCCGCGCGAAGGCCATGTCCGGCGCGCCGATCTGCAGCGGGATCATCCAGTTCGCGAAGCCAACGAACGCCGGCATGATCGCGCCGAAGACCATGATCAGCCCGTGCATCGACGTGAGCTGGTTGAAGAAGTGCGGCTCGAAGACCTGCAGGCCGGGCTGAAACAGCTCGGCGCGGATGCCCAGCGCCAAGATGCCGCCGGTGATGAACATCGTGAACGAGAACCACAGGTACATCGTGCCGATGTCCTTGTGGTTGGTCGCGAACAGCCAGCGCCGCCAGCCGTGCGGATGATCGTGGGCGTGATCGGCGTGGCCGTGCAGGTGTTCGTGGGCGACTGCGCTCATGGATTGACCTCGGTGGCGGATCCGACAGGGACTCGAAAACGGACTACTTGCGCGCGGCGGCGAACTCGGCCGGCTGCACCGCCGCGCCTTCGTTGTTGCCCCAGCTGTTCTTGACGTAGGTGGCGACCGCCGCCAGCTCGACGTCGGAGAGCTGCTTCCACGGCGGCATCGCGCCCTTGCCGTTGAGCAGGATGGCGATTTGCTGCGCCTTGTCCTTGACCACGGCGCTGCCATCGAGCGCCGGGAAAGCGCCCTTGACCCCCAGCCCGTTGGCCTGGTGGCAGGACTGGCAGTTGGCGGCGTACACCTGCGCGCCGCGCGCCTTCAGCTCGGCCAGCTCCCAGGTCTTGTTCGGGTCCTCGCGCGCAGCGGCCATCGCCGCCTTCTTTTCGTTGACCCACTTGGTGTATTCCTCGCTGCTCACCACGCGCACCACGATCGGCATGAACGCGTGGTCCTTGCCACACAGCTCCGCGCACTGGCCGCGATAGGTGCCGACTTTCTCCGCCCGGAACCAGGTGTCGCGCACGAAGCCGGGAATCGCGTCCTGCTTGACGCCGAAGGCCGGCACGAACCACGCGTGGATGACGTCGTTGGCGGTGGTGATGACGCGAACCTTCTTGTTCACCGGCACCACGACCTCGTTGTCGACCTCGATGAGGTAGGTGTTGTTGGCCTTGCGGCCGGCGGCGTCGGTGCCGTCGATCTGCGCCTTCGGCGTCGACAGCCGCGACAGGAACGAGATGCCCTCGCCCTCACCCTTCAGGTAGTCGTAGCCCCACAGCCACTGGTAGCCGGTGGCCTTGATGGTGAGGTCGGCGTTGCTGGTGTCCTTCATCGCCACCACGGTTTTGGTGGCCGGCACCGCCATGCCGATCACGATCAGGAACGGGATCACCGTCCAGATGATCTCGACCTTCGTACTCTCGTGGAAGTTGGCCGGCACCGCGCCCCTGGACTTCCGGTGCGCGTAGATCGAATAGAACATCACGCCGAAGACGACGACGAAGATCACGCCGCAGATGACCAGCATCATCCAGTGCAGGCTGTGGATCTCCTCGGCGATGCGCGTGACCGGCGGCGCCAGGTTGTAGCGGCTCTGGATCGCGGCGGCGCTGCCCGCGGCGGCAAGCAGCGCCGCGGCGGCCGCGCCTTTCAGCAGTGACTGCATCATCGAACGAACGCTCATTTTGTGGTTCCTGCGCTGCGGTCCATCCATCGAAGCGGCGTCACGCCGGCAGCGGCCGGGCGATCGCCATCTTCAGCTCCTCGGCCAGCTGCAGCCGGCGGGTGTCGAGCAGGTGCCGGCCGACCTCGATGCGCTCGGCGCCGGCAGCCAGCCAGACCGAAACGCGACCGGTGCGGCCCTGCCGCTTCACCTCGACCCTCGCCCACGGCGCCGGCAGGCGCCGCACGGAGCGCTGGCTCCCCTCCACTTGTTCCACGGCGATCTCGCCGCCGCTGATTTCGATGCGCTCGTAGTCCGCCGCGCGCCGGCCATAGCACAGGAAGGCCGCCGCCACCGCGAGCGTCTCCACCCCCACGAACGGCAGCACCAGCCAGAACCCGTGCGCCGCGAACACGGCGCCGATCGCGAACGAGACGGCAACGATCGACGCGAAGACCGCGGCCAACTGCCCAGGGCTCGCCGAGCAGTTGCGCTTGATCATCCAGCAGCGGACGCGGTCGGTCATCGACAGGGCTTCGCATCAAACCATGCGCACACGGGTACCACGAGCGGAGCCCCGTCCAGGCACCAGCCATCCGGGCCGGCGCGGCGCAAAGCGACTCGGATTATAGGCACAGGCCGCCGTTGTGCATCCCCCTGGGGGTAGCAGCGCCCGCTTCTGCCGGCGCGCCGCCCAGGGCTGGCGGCCCCGTACTGCGACCGCCTACTTCGGCGGGATGCGCAGGCTCTGGCCCGGATAGATCTTGTCCGGGTGCGTCAGCATGGGCTTGTTGGCCTCGAAGATGCGCATGTACTCGTTGGCGTTGCCGTAGAACTCCTTGGCGATCTTCGACAGCGTGTCGCCCTTGACCACCGTGTAGAACTGCGCCGGCGGCGCG
>CALGWX010000078.1 GCA_937936215.1 uncultured Burkholderiaceae bacterium
CGGGTCGAGCTGGCGGACGAAGCCGGCAGCGGCATTGCGCGGGTTGACGAACACCTTCTCGCCGGCGGCGCGCTGCCGCTCGTTGAGCTGCTCGAAGGCGTCGCGGCGCATGAACACCTCTCCGCGCACCTCCAGCAGCGGCGGCGGCTTCGTCCCGTGCAGGCGCAGCGGCACGCTGCGGATCGTGCGCACGTTCGGGGTGACGTCCTCGCCGGTTTCGCCGTCGCCGCGGGTGGCGGCGCGCGCCAGCAAACCGTGCTCGTAGCGCAGGCTGATGGCGATGCCGTCGAACTTCAGCTCGGCAGCGTACTCCACCGGCGGGTCGTGATCGGCGAGGCCCAGCTTGCGGCGGATGCGCGCATCGAAGGCGATCGCCCCGCCAGGCCCGCTGTCGGTCTCGGTGTGGATCGACAACATCGGCACCTTGTGCCGCACCGCCGGCAGGTCGGTGCGGCGGCCGCCGCCGACGCGCTGCGTCGGCGAGTCCGGCGTCACCAGCTCCGGGTGCTTCGCTTCGAGTTCCTGCAGCTCGCGGAACAGGCGGTCGTACTCGGCGTCCGGAATCGTCGGCGCATCGAGCACGTAGTAGGCATAGTCGTGGCGCGCGATCTCCTCGCGCAGTCGCCGCGCGCGTTCGCGAAGCTCGGCGGCTGCGGCCATGGCACTAGGCGAACAGGCGCCGCGCGCGCTCGGAACCCGGCTCGATGTCGGCGGCACGCATGCGCTCGTAGACGGACTGCAGGGCCGGCTCGATCGCCTCGATCGCGGTAGGCGCGAGCGCCCGGCCGTGGTCGTCGACCACTTGCCCTTTCAGCAGCACCGCCAGTTCCGCGGCGGCGGCGAACATCGCCGGCAGCGCCCGCGACGCTGGCGGCACGGTCGGCACGTCCAGCTCCAGCAGCAGCCGCGGCGGCTCCAGCCGCGCCGTGAACAGCGTCTGGCCGGCGTCGTCGGCGCGCCGCCAGCGGCCCTCGCCGGCGGGGGTGAGCCCCACCGCCAGCGCGGCACGGTTCACCTCGCCGGGGGACAAGGCGCCGGCCGTCTGCACCGTAAAGCCGATCTGCACGTCGAACTGCGCCACTAGCGCTTCGAGCTGCTCGGCGCGCCGCCGCAGCAGTGCCAGCTCGGGTGGATCGAAGTCGGCCTCCAGCGCCATCGCCGCCTGTTGCACGGCGGCGATGAACTTCGACGCTTCGATGTCGCCCAGCCGCGCGCGGCGGTTGGCGAGCTGGATGGCGGCCAGCATCTCGCTGTAGAAGCCGAAGCGGTCGGGCTCGACCCAGCCCTCGGCGCGTGGGTCCCACGCCACCACGTGCACCGGCAGGCCGCAGTCCACGCGCAGCAGCGGCGCCACCGCGTCGATGACCGCCACCCCGTCGACGCCGTGCGCGCAGCGCAGTTCGAGCACCGCGTCGAGCATCGGGTCTTCGTTCCAGCGGGCCGGCGTCGGCCGCGGCGGCGCCTCGGCGGCGGCCTCGACTGGCGGCGCGGCCACGTCGCCGAGCCTGGGCTCGATGCGACCACCCTCGGCGGGTGCCGCCGCTGCTTCGGCCGTCTTCTGGCGCCGAACCTGCCGCCGTTCCTGCCACTTGCTCCAGGCGAACAGCAGCAGCAGCAGCGCGACGCCCGCCGCGATCAGCGCCCAGTGCAGCTCGCTCATCGCCGCGGGCCGCGCCGGCTCAGGCCGCCTCGGCGGCGAGCCTCGTGGCGCTGTCGATGTCGACGGCGACGATCCGCGACACGCCCTGCTCCTGCATCGTCACCCCGATCAGCTGCTCGGCCATCTCCATCGCGATCTTGTTGTGGGTGATGAACAGGAACTGCGTGCCGGGGTTCGATTCGCGCCGGCTCATCGAGCGCACCAGCGCGCAGAAGCGCTCCGTGTTCGGGTCGTCGAGCGGCGCGTCGACCTCGTCGAGCAGGCAGAACGGCGCCGGGTTCAGCTTGAACAGCGCGAACACCAGCGCGGTGGCGGTGAGCGCCTTCTCGCCTCCGGACAGCAGGTGGATCGTGCTGTTGCGCTTGCCGGGTGGCTGTGCCATGACCTGCACGCCAGCGTCGAGGATCTCCTCGCCCGTCATCAGCAGTTTCGCCTCGCCGCCGCCGAAGAGCTTCGGAAAGAGCTGGCCGAAGTGGACGTTGACCTGGTCGAAGGTGCTCTGCAGCAGCTCGCGCGTCTCGCGGTCGATGCGGCGGATGGCGTCCTCGAGCGTGTCGATCGCCTTCTTCAGGTCGTCCGACTGCTCGTCGAGATAGCGCTTGCGGGTGCGCTCGGCCTCCAGCTCCTGCAGCGCCGCCATGTTGACCGCTCCGAGGGCTTCGATCTCCTGCGCCAGCCGCGCGATCTCGGCCTGCAGCGCCGCGGCCCGCGCCGGCTGCGCCTGCAGCCTCTGCGCCAGCGCCGCTTCGTCCGCGTGCACGTCGGCGAGCAGCTGTGCGAACTGCTCCACCGCCAGCCGCGCCGCCTGCTCCTTGAGCTGCAGCTCGGTGATTCTCTCCCGCCGCGGCTGCACGTCGCGCTCGAGCACGACGCGCTGCTCGTCGAGCGCGCGCAGCTGCTGCGTCATCTCGTCGAGCCGGCTGCGCGCCTCGCGCAGCCTTTCCTCGGCCAGCGCCCGCTTCGACAGCCACTGGTCGAGCCCGGTGCGCGCCGCGGTGTCGTCCAGGCTCGACAGCTGCGCCGCCGCCGCCTGCTGGTCAACGGCCAGGCGCGCCGCGTCGGCCACCGCCGAGGCGATCGCGTGCCCCACGTCGTCGCGCCGCTGCCGCGCCGAGGCCAGCTCGAACTCGTGCCGCTGCACCTCGGCGGCCAGCCGGCTGCGCTCGTCGCGACCCTGGCGCAGGGCGCGGTCGGCCTCCTCGTACGCGAGCCGGGCCGACTCCAGCGCCTGCTGCCGCTGCGCCAGCGCCACGTCCAGTTCGCCGAAGCGGCGCTCGGCGTCCTCGCGTTGCGCGCGCAGCGCGGCTTCCTCCGCGGCGATCTCGGCCAGTTCGGCCTCGATCTGGCCGCCGCGATGCCGCACGCGCTCGACCAGTTCCGCCAGCCGCACCACCTCGAGCTGCCGCGCGTGCGCCTGGGCGCGCAGCTGCTCCACCGCCTTGCGCTGCGCGGCTTCCGCGGCCCCGGACTCGCGCAGTTCGGCGTCGCAGCGTGCGAGCGCGGCGATCGCCTGCTCGACGATCAGCTTCTGCGCCCGCTGCTCCTTTTCGAGGTTCTCGATTTCCTGCCGCCGCGCCAGCAGTCCGGCCTTGCGATCGTCGGGGGCGTAGAAGCGAAGCCCGTGCCGCGACACCAGGTGGCCGGCACGGACGACGAACTGTCCGCCCGGCGGCAGCTGCTCGCGCGCGGCCAGCGCCTGCGCCAGGTCCTCGGCGACGTAGACGCCGGCGAGCCAGTCGCCCAGCACCGCCGCCAGCGCCGCGTCGTGGCCGCGGACCCGCTCGGCGAGCCGCGCAAACCCGGCCAGCGGCGCCGCCTCGCGCGCCACCGCGCCGGCCGTGGTGTAGAAGGCCACCCGCGCCGGCGGCGCGTTGCCGGCCAAGGCGGCGAGCGAGTCGAGGCGTCCGACTTCCAGCGCCTCGATGCGGTCGCGCAGCACCGCCTCGAAGGCCACTTCCCAGCCGTTGTCGACCTGCAGGCGGCGGAACAGCC
>CALGWX010000079.1 GCA_937936215.1 uncultured Burkholderiaceae bacterium
CGGCGCTGCTCGCCGCCGCGCTGCTTGCCGCCTGCAGCCCGCAGCGCGACAGCACGCCGCTGCCAACCAAGCAGACGACGATCGACCCCGTGCTGAAGAAACTGGACGCGGCCGCCGAGCAGGCCGAAAAGCGCCGCCAGGACTTGGAAGCGGCCTCCAAGTAGCCGCCCGACCCCGCAGGGAGCCCCCATGAGCGAGCACTTCGACGCGCGCGAGACGCGCAGCCCCGCCGAGCGCGAGCGCGACCTCTACGACCGCCTGCCGGCGCTGATCGCCACCGCCGTGCGCGCGCCCGGCTGGCGGGCACACCTGGGCAACGTCGACCCGGCGACGGTCAACAGCCCGGCCGCGCTGGCGAAACTGCCGGTGCTGCGCAAGGGCGCGCTGCCGGCGATGCAGAAGGAGGCGCCGCCGTTCGGCGGCCTGCTGCCGGATCCGGCGCACTCCTTCGGTCGCCTGTTCACTTCGCCGGGGCCGATCTACGAACCGGAGGGCCGCCAGGACGACGCCTGGCGCACGGCGCGGGGGCTGTTCGCGGCCGGCTTCCGCCTCGGCGACGTGGTGCTGAACACCTTTTCCTACCATCTGACGCCCGGCGGCTTCATCCTCGATTCCGGCGCCCGCGCGGTGGGCTGCACCGTGATCCCGGCCGGGCCCGGAAACACCGAGCAGCAGTTGGACCTCATCGAGCACCTGCGCCCGGTCGCCTACGCCGGTACGCCGGACTTCCTGAAGATCCTGCTCGATGCCGCCGAGAAGGCGGGCCGTTCCGCCGCGTCGATCCGCAAGGCGGCAGTCTCGGGCGCGGCGTTTCCGCCCTCGCTGCAGGCCGAGATCCGCGACCGCGGCATCGACGCCTATCAACTGTATGCCACCGCCGACCTGGGCTGCATCGCCTACGAGACGCCGGCGCGCGAGGGCATGGTGGTGTGCGAGGACGTGCTGCTGGAGATCGTGCGGCCCGGCAGCGGGGATCCGGTGCCCCCGGGCGAGGTGGGCGAGGTCGTCGTCACCTCCTTCGATCACCATCACCCGTGGATCCGCCTGGCGCTCGGCGATCTCTCCGCGGTGCTGCCGGGGATGTCGCCGTGCGGCCGCACCAATACGCGCATCCGCGGCTGGATGGGCCGCGCCGACCAGACGACCAAGGTCAAGGGGATGTTCGTGCGGCCGGAGCAGGTGGCCGAAGTCGGCCGCCGGCATCCCGAGCTGGGTCGCCTGCGCCTGGTCGTCACCCGCAGCGGCGAGGCCGATGCGATGACGCTGAGAGCCGAGTCGTCATCGCACGACCCCGCGCTGGCGCAGGCGGTGGCCGAGACGCTTCGGGCCGTGACCAAACTGAGTGGCGCGGTGGAACTGCTGGCCGAAGGCACCCTGCCCAACGATGGCAAGGTGATCGAAGACGCGCGCAGCTACACGTAGCCGCGCACCGCGGCTCGTCTCAACAGGCTGGGGGCGAAGCAACCATGTCAGCGGCGGCGCGAGCCGCCGCAGGGCAGGCCAAGCGCAAAAACCGCCTCGCGATCGCAGCCGGCAACGGCTTGCCGATCGCCGCGATTCAGCGCCGACGGCTCAGCGCTTCTTCGCAGTCTTGGCCGGCGCCTTCTTCGCCGCCTTCACTGGCGCGGCCTTGGCCGCCGCTCTGGCGGTGACTTTGCTCGTCGGCGCCTTGGCCGCCGCCTTGGCGACGACCGCCTTGGCCGCCACTGGCGCCTTCGCGGCGGACTTCACCGCGACCTTGGCGGGGGCCTTCACGGGCACCTTGACCGCCGGCTTGAGCACCGCCTTCTTGGCTGTGGCCGGCTCGCCGGCCTTGCCGGCGGCTTCGCCCTCGCCTTCCGCTCCCGGCGGCGGCTTGGTCGAGATCACCTGGTAGCCGGGCGGCGGCGCCGCCTTTTCCTCGTTGATCGCCCACAGCTTCAGCGCCTCGGCCTGCGTCGGCACGTTGCCGGCGGATACCCGCGAGCGCCGCGCCGCCACCGAGTCGCGAACGATCTTCTCGACCACGTCGAGCGGCAGCCGGGTCAAATCCGAGAACTTGATGTAGCTGCGCTGCGGGTTGATCCCCGGCAGCGCATCCTTGTGCTTGACGATGACTTCCTGCTCGGCGACGTACAGCGACATGTGCCGGCGCCCCGACTCCAGGGCAAACAACGGCCCGTCGAGCTCGTAAAAGGCCAGCCCGTAGCGCATGCTCTCGCGCACGCCACGCGCCGAGCGGCGGATCATGCTGCACACCCGCGCCATCGCGACCCTGCGGTCTGGCGGCAGATCCCTGAGGTAAGCGCCGACCGTCGTGGGGGTCATCTCCATACAACTTCCTCCGGCTTCTGCGTCCGAACAACACGGAATTTTAGCCGACTGACCCGAGGGGCCGTCATTGGCCCGCCGCGCCGCGTCACCGACGCGGCCGGTAGAAGACGAACTCGGCGCTGAACTGCACCCGCGCAAGGCGCCCGGCCTCGCTGGCGGAGCAGGCGGGCGGCGGCATGCCACCCTGGGTATTCACGCGCTGCACGTAGGTCACGCCGGCGAGTTCGCCCTTGCCAAAGCTCTTCGCCGACAGCAGCAACCACGGCAGGTCGGAAGCGGCGCTCGCCGCGTCGTGCGCCACCACCGTGCCCAGCAGGCGGCTGCCATCGCGGTGCTCGAACGAGAAGCCGGCGCCGTGCTTGCCGACAGCGCGCCCCTGGCCGTCGAACAGTTCCGCCTCCGGCTGGCGGAACCGCCAGCGATATCCGCCGTCGATCGGCTCGCAGCGGAAG
>CALGWX010000080.1 GCA_937936215.1 uncultured Burkholderiaceae bacterium
GGCCTCGAGTGGGCGGTGCTGCGCCGGCTGCCGATGGTCACCCTGGTCGGCACGCTGTTGCCGATCCTCGTCGGGCTGGCGGTGATGGCCTGGGCCGATGGCGATGCGGCCGGCGCCAAGCTGGTGATCACGACGTGGATCGCGGTGGCCAGCGCGCTCGTGCTGCATTGGACGGTGATGTTCACCGTGCTGCTCGCCTGCGCGATCGTGTGGATCGCCAAGGGCCCGGCCTACGTGGCCGACGCCTACGAATTGATCGACGCCGACCGCCCGGCGCGGTCGGCCGTCGTGATCAGCCGCGAAGGGAGCGTCCGATGACCACGCGCCGAAACTTCGTTCTTGCCACTCTGCCGGCCGCCGCGCTCGCGCTGGCGGCGCGCCACGCCTCCGCGCAGCCGGCGGTCCGCCTGCAGGAAACCGATCCTGCCGCGGTGGCGCTCGGTGATCGGCAAGACGCCACCCAGGTCGACAAGGCCAAGTGGCCGACGTACGCCCCTGGCCGTGTCTGCGCCAACTGCAATCTCTTTGCCGCCAAGGGCAACGAGGAGTGGGCGCCCTGCGTCGCCGTCGGCAACCGGCTGGTCAACGCCAAGGGCTGGTGCGCAGCCTGTGTGAAGAAGGGTTGAGGCCGTGAGTGATCTGCGCGTTCGTGCCAACGGAGTCCCGCTCTCCGGCCGCCGCCTGTTGCGCGTTGGGGTCGCGCGTGATTCGAGGGTTCGTCCCCACCGCGAGCGGGCTTGTTGCGCCGTGGTGCGCGAGTGCGATCAGGCCGCGCCCCGGGCCGTGGACAAACCCGCTCGCGGCCGCTGATGCGCTGGCGGCGAGGAACTGAGGATGAGAACGCCCATGAGCGATCCTGTAGCACTGATCACCGGCGCTGCCGGTGGGCTGGGCCGAGCGGTTGCCGCGCAACTGGCGCAGGCGGGCTGGCGGCTGGCGTTGGTGGGCCGCTCCTCGACGCGCCTGGCCGCCGCTGGGCCGGTCGATGCGCTGCGCATCGAGGCGGACGTGTCCACGGCCGAAGGCGCGCGCGCGGCGGTGGCGCGCTGCACGGAGGCGTTCGGCGTGCCGACCGCGCTGGTCAACTGCGCCGGCGGCACGCTCATCGCGCCGCTGCATCGCACCGCCGAGAGCGCGTACCGTGCCTGCCTCGGCGCCAATCTCGACACCGCGTTCTTCTCGCTCGCCGCCTTCGTCGAGGCGCTGCGCAACGCGCAGCAGCCGGGCGCGGCGGTGCTGGTGTCGTCGGTGGTCGGCCACATCGGCGTGGCCAATCACGAGGCGATCTCGGCCGCCAAGGCGGCGATCGCCGGCCTGGTGCGCGGTGCCGCCGCCACCTACGCGCCGAGCCGCATCCGCGTCAACGCGGTGTCGCCCGGCTTCATGGTCACGCCAGCGACGCAGTCGATGGTGGCCACCGACGCCGCGCGCGAGGGCTTTGCACGCCAATACCCGCTCGCCGGCCTCGGCACGGTCGAGGACACCGCGCAGGCCATCGCATGGCTGCTTTCGCCTGCCGCCGCGCGCATCACCGGCCAGGTGCTGCCGGTCGACGGCGGCTTCACCGCCGTGCGGCCACTGGTGAGGTGAGCCACGAGCTCCTCAACTGGCAGCCAAACCGCTGCCCCTTGTCCACCCTTCCCCAACCGCAACGCAGGAGCAACATGCCATGAAACTGAAGACCACCCTTGCCGCCGCCGTTTCCGCCGCCGTGATCGCCGCCGCACCGCTGGCCACGGTCGCGTATGGCTCCGCCAACAAGCCGGCCTCGGCGCCGGTCGCCAAGGCCGACATCGTCGACACGGCGGTCGCCGCCGGCCAGTTCAACACGCTGGCCAAGGCGCTGACCGCCGCCGGCCTCGTCGACACGCTGAAGGGTCCGGGCCCGTTCACGGTCTTCGCGCCGACCGATGAGGCCTTCGCCAAGATCCCGGCAGACAAGCTCAACGCCCTGCTGGCCGACAAGGCGGCGCTGACCAAGGTGCTGACCTACCACGTCGTCGGCGGCAAGGTGATGGCCGCCGACGTCAAGACCGGCGAGGTCAGGACCGTGCAGGGCGCGCCGCTGAAGGTGGTGGCCTCGCCCACCGGCGTGACCGTCAACAACGCCAGGGTCATCAAGACCGACATCGCCGCGACCAACGGCGTGATCCACGTCATCGACACCGTGGTGCTGCCGAACTGAGTGCCGAGGCGGGCAACGCCCGCGTGAGGCAGAAGGCAAGGGGCGCCAGAGGGGCGCCCTTTTTTGTTGGCGTGCGCATCGAAGCGCGGACTGGGCGTCGCAGCGGATGAAAGAGTCGCCGCCTTCGCGTCCAGGACCGCCGGAGATGGCGCGAGCGGCGGCGTCACCCGCCCGGCTATCCTTCTCCGGTCGTCCGCGCGCCCCGTCCATGCTCCGTTACGAAACGATCCCCGTCACGCCGTTCCAGCAGAACTGCTCGCTCGTCTGGTGCGACCGCACGGGCGAGGCGGCGGTGATCGACCCCGGCGGCGAGGTGGAGCGCATCGTCGCCGCGGCGCGACGGCACGGCGTGCGCATCGCGCAGATCCTGCTCACCCACGCGCACATCGATCACGCCGGCGGCACGGCGGCGCTCGCGCGGCAGCTCGGCGTGCCGATCGTCGGCCCGCACCCCGGCGACCAGTTCTGGATCGACGCGCTGCCACAGCAGGGCCGCATGTTCGGCGTCGCTGCGGCGGAACCGTTCACGCCCACGCGCTGGCTGGCCGACGGCGACACGGTGCAGGTCGGTGAAGTGACCTTCGCGGTGCGGCACACGCCCGGCCACACGCCGGGGCACGTGATCTTCCACGACGCCGTGAGCCGGCGCGCCTTCGTCGGCGACGTGCTGTTCGCCGGCAGCATCGGCCGCACCGATTTTCCGGGCGGCGACTACGACACGTTGATCGCCAGCATCACCGAGCGCCTGTGGCCGCTCGGCGACGACACCGTGTTCATCCCGGGCCACGGCCCGGAGAGCACCTTCGGGCGCGAGCGGCGCAGCAATCCCTACGTCGGCGGCACCTGAGGGTCGAGGCGGCGAAAGGCGGCGGCAAGTAAATCTGCCGCGCGCGCAACGGCTCGCGCATCGACGACCGCCATGCCACCATGATGGCGCCAGCGCCGGGGACTTTGCCGTGATCCAGTGGCTGACCCGCGAGCGCCACCTGCTTCGCATCGACGCCGTGCGGGCACCCCGTGGCACGGGGCTGATCGGGATGACGCTGTGCCCCGGCAAGAAGGATCCCTACGCCGCCTTCGGGCCGTGGGACCGCGACCTCGACGCCAACCTGCGGGTGATCGGCGAGTGGGGCGCATCGACCGTGGTGACGCTCATCGAGGCGCACGAGTTCGAACTGCTCGGCGTCCCCGACCTCGGCGCGCGCGCCGCCGAACGCTTTCGCTGGCACTGGCTGCCCATCCGCGACCGCGGCGTGCCGGACGCCGCCTTCGAGGCTCGCTGGGGTAGCGCCAGCGCGGAGTTGCGGGAGCGGCTGGCGGGTGGCGAGCGAGTGCTGGTGCATTGCCGCGCTGGTTTGGGCCGCACCGGCACCGTCGCGGCGCGGCTGCTGGTGGAGATGGGGTTGACGCCGCTCGTCGCGTTGAACGCCGTGCGGCTGGCGCGGCCGGGCACGGTGGAGACGATGCCGCAGGAGCAGTACGTGCTGCAGCTCGGCGCCTCGTCGACCGGCGCTGGCGCGTAGCCGCCCGACGCAGCGCCCAGCAGGCACCGTCCCTCGCGAACCGGGGCCGCTCGCCGCCAGCGGCGCGACCTGCGAGCGGATTCAGGTCGCGCGCAGCCGGATGCCTTCCGGCTCGGCCGTCAGGTAACCGACCGCGGCGCCGTAGCGGTCGCGCCAGCGCGCGCGCACCAGCGGCTCCAGTGTCGGGCGCACCCTGTCGTGAAGCCCGCGCACCCAGTCGCCCGGGTGCTGGAAGTTGCTGGCGACGTAGGTCCAGCCGTTCAGGTCGTCCACCGCGTGCAGGCCGGTGGACTCGGCGCCGACCGGGCACGACAGGAGCCGCGCCAGTGCCCTCGTCTCGACCTGGTACGCCCACAGGAAGTTGTTGACGTGGGTGTCGCTGTCCTCGCCGATGAAGAGCGTCCGCAGGCTTTCCGAGAAACACAGGTTGTCCGGGGTGGCGATGCGGTCGGGGTCGGCGAAGTTGCCGAGCGTGTCCTGCTGCCTGCGCCTGCCGCCGCCGTAGTCGCGGGCGACGAGTCCCGGTACCGCCGCCATGTCCACCGGCACCCAGTCGCTGTCGATGGCGCGGCCGTCGCGGTCGTGCTGGCCGCCGCGGAGACTCAGCGCATACACCGCGCCGGAGTACGGCCCCTCGACGCGAATGCCGCCGGAGCCGTTCGTCATCGGCGCCTCGATGCGAGACATGGCGAGATACGCGATGCGGTCGCGCGCGTCGATGGCCACGCCTTCCATCTTGGTGAAGCCGAGGCTGCCGCCGCGCAGCGCCGCGTAGCGGTGCGTCTCCAGGAACGCCGCGGCCTTGTCCATGCCTGCCTTGAGCCTGACCCAGTTGAACTTGCCCTCGTACGGCACGCGGGTGAAGCCCGCCTCGTCCGGCTCGGCGGTGCGCATGTCCATGATGTCGGCGGCGCGGATGCCGCCGTCGATCAGCGCCTCGATCTCGCTGCTGGTCGCATGCCCCAAGCGGATCCACGCCAGTTTCGCCGCGCCGGGGCCGCGGCCCGAGGTCTGCTGCCACAGCGCCACGTACAGCGTGCCGGCGGAGAGATCGCGCGGCGCGTCGGCGACGAACAGGAACAGGCCGCCGTTGTCCCAGTCGTCGCCCATCAGCACGGTCCGTTCATCGGGCATCACCTTGACCACCTCGTGCGAGAAGCGGCCGAGGCCGTAGTGCTTGCGGACCGTGCCGGTGCCGTCGGGGTGCACGGTCACCTCCGGCACGTGGCCGTAGCGGTAGGGGTTGGCGCGGTCGGGGTCGCCGTACAGGTGGCGGCTGAAGCCGCGGAACCATGCGCTCGTGGCGGCGGTGGTCGCATCGGGCGGGTACTCCTCGCTCGCCAAGTGCGTGTTCCACGGCGACAGGCTGGCGCCGCAGGTCGTCCACAGCCCATGAACGGCAGCGGTGTCGACCTCGTGGTAGCGCGCGAGCCGCAGCCGGCCGCTGGCGGGGTCCTGGTCGAGCGTGAGCACCGCCAGCGGCGAGGGTAGCGGGCCGGCGAGCTTGCGCCCGGCGGCATCGCGCGAGACGTATTCGAACTGCACCACCGCGAACACCGTGTTGCCGGCGACGCCCGGCGCCCTGGCCCCCGGCAGCGCGAGCAGGGTCATGCCGTCGGGGCAGTCGGAGAAGAACTGGCGCTCGGCGCCGGCCACCGAGCGGTCGATGATTGGGTTGCCCTTGATGTCGCGGCAGCCGCCCGCCACCACCTCACCGCCGCGGCCGTCGGGCACGCGGTCGCCGGTGACGAACAGGGTGTCGTAGGCCAGCTTCCAGCGCTGGCGGCGGCCGTCGGCGTAGGTCACTTCGAGGGCCGAGCCGACGGTGGTGGTGGCCATCGCCTCCGGGTCGGCGAGGGTCGGCGCCGGCATCGGCAAGAAGCGCACGCTGCGCAGGCGGCCGGGCAGGTCAGCGGCGGAAAGGGGTGCCGCCAGCGGCAGCAGCGCTGCGCTGCCCAGCGCCTGCAGCGCGCTGCGGCGGGAAGGGTTTGGAAGCAGGTTCATGCGTGAGGCGGAAAACGAGTGGCGGTGCGCTGCTCGCCAGCGCGATGCGACCTGATTCATCCGTGCAGCGAGGCGCGATCCCTTTCGGCCCGCCGCCGGAGCCTACCGGCCAAATCCACCTCCGCTCGCCACGCCGGACGACCGGACAGGCGATCGCCGTCGCCGAGAGTGTGAACCATCGGCCTCGCCGCGCGCCATCCCGAGGTGCACGGGGAGTGGCGCGGGCAGCCCTGGCGCGGCGGGCGAGATGCGGAACCGTCCCGGCGTGCACGAGAACGCGCTGCGCGGACGACGCGGTATCGAACGCTCGCCGCCGACGGGGCGGTCTGCGTGGCGGACGTGCCAGGAGCGGCCGTTGACTGCGCGCCCTGCGGATATCAAAGTCGGCCGCCGCATTTGCCTCGCCCCTGATCACGACGTCGGGAGCGCCGTTCGGACCAGCGCACGTCCGGCCGCGCGGCCCAGTCATGTTCAACCTGTGATCAGGGAAAAGGTTCCGACCAGCGCGCGCGTCCTGCAGAGAAACCTTGACTTGCGCATCCGGGGAAACGACCGACGGTGGTCGTGCCCCGCTTCCGCGAACGCGAACGCGGCGCGATCGCGGCGCCAACGACCGCGCTCGCCCCGCACGCCCACTCCCGAGGCGGAAGCCTGCGTCCGTCCCGGGTGCCCGCTGCCGGCGCAACTTGGGCATCATGCTGTCCATGTCGCACCCGCACCCCGCTGCACCCCGATGAAGAAGGCCAGCGCCGGGCTGCTGCTGTATCGCCGCGCCGCGGGCGGCCTGCAGGTGATGCTCGTGCATCCCGGCGGGCCGTATTGGGCGCGCAAGGATCTCGGCGCCTGGTCGATCCCGAAGGGCGAGATCGAGCCCGGCGAGGAACCGCTGGCCGCGGCGCGGCGCGAGTTCGAGGAAGAAACCGGCGCCCGCGTCGAGGGCGAGTTCGTGCCGCTGGAACCGGTGCGGTTGCGCAGCGGCAAGCTAATCCAGGCGTGGGCGGTGCGGGCGGACTTCGACCCGGCGGCGCTGCGCAGCAACCAGTTCACCATGGAATGGCCGCCTCGCTCCGGCGAGCAGCGCAGCTTTCCCGAGGCCGACCGCGCCGGCTGGTTCGGCATCGACGAGGCGCGCGAGAAGATCCACCCTGGCCAGGCGCCGCTGCTGGACTCATTGCTCGTTCGCCTGCGCGACGGCGGGGCCAGCGAATGAACCGGTGCTGCTCGAGCCGTCGCCGTGGGCGCGGCGCGGACCGGCCGCCACCGCGTGACGCAGGGCGATGAAGTGGCACTCGATCGACGACGCGCGCGGCGCCGCGCCCCGGCCCGGCGCAACCGCATCGGCTCGCGCCGCCAGTGCCGCAGTCATTCGAGGCGCATCGGCGGCGCGACGGCGCGCGCTGCTCGCGGCGCTGCTGGCGTGCCTCGCGCCGCGGGTCGCGGCGCAGCCGCACCGCGCACGCTTCTCTGACGCCGAGGCGTGGTCGCGCGTGTTCGACGATCCGGCGCGCGACGCCTGGCAGAAGCCCGACGA
This sequence comes from uncultured Burkholderiaceae bacterium, assembly GCA_937936215.1. Classification (GTDB taxonomy): domain Bacteria; phylum Pseudomonadota; class Gammaproteobacteria; order Burkholderiales; family Burkholderiaceae_F; genus JADJWR01. Next base: position 7,244 of record CALGWX010000080.1, read on the forward strand.
GGTGATCGCGGCGCTGCGGCTGCCGCCGGACGCCGTGGTCGCCGACATCGGCGCCGGCACCGGCTACTTCACGGTGCGGCTGGCGAAGGCGCTGCCGCGCGGGCGCGTGATCGCCGCCGACATCGAGCCGGACATGGTCCGCCACATCGAGCAGCGGGCGCGCCAGCTCGGCCTCGGCAACGTCACCGCCGTGCTGGCCGCGCCCGACGATCCGCGGCTGCCCGAGGGGCTCGACGGCGTGCTCGTCGTCAACACCTACCACCACATCGGCGAGCGCGAGGCGTATTTCCGCCGCCTGGCGACGCGGCTTTCGTCCGCGGGCACGGTGGCGATCATCGACCACCGGCGCGACTCGCCGACGGGGCCGCCGGTGGCGATGCGGCTGCCGCCCGAAACCATCGTCGCCGAGATGAAGCGCGCCGGCTACGTGCTCGCCGCCGAGCACGGCTTTTTGCCGCGGCAGCACTTCCTCGTCTTCCGGCGCGCGCCGGCCGGCTCGTGATGCCTGCCGTCGCGCTCGGGCCGCAGGCCCTGGTGCTGGCCATCGACCAGGGCACGCATTCGACGCGGGCGCTGGTCTTCGATCAGCGCGGGCAGGTGCTGGCGCGGGGCGAGCGCGAGGTGGCACTGGCGCGGCCGCAGCCGGACTGGGCCGAGCAGGACGGCGACGAACTCGTCGCCTCGGTGCACGCCGCCGTGGCGCAGGCGGTGGCGGCGCTCGGCGCGCGCGCGGGCGACGTTGCCGTGGCTGGCCTGTCGAGCCAGCGCGCCAGCTGCATCTGCTGGGACCGCGACAGCGGCGCGCCGCTGTCGCCGGTGTTCAGCTGGCAGGACCGCCGCATGCACGGGTGGATCGACGCGCTGCGCGCCCACGGCGACGACGTGCACCGGCGCACGGGGCTGTTCCTGTCGCCGCACTACGGCGCCAGCAAGCTGCGCTGGGCGCTGGATCACCTGCCGGCGGTGGTGCAGGCGCTGGCGGCAGGGCGGCTGGCGTGGGGGCCGCTGGCGAGCTTTCTCGCCTTTCGGCTCCTGAAGGAGCGACCGCTTTTGGCGGAGCCGCAGTGTGCCGCCCGCACGCAGCTGTGGAACCTGCACACGCGCGACTGGGACCCGGCGCTGCTGCAACTGTTCGGCCTGCCGGCGGGGTGCCTGCCCGCCTCGGCGCGCACCTGCCAGCGCTGGGGCGCGCTTGCCGCGGGCGGCGTCGAGGTGCCGCTTGCCGCCGTCAATGGCGACCAGTCGGCGGCGGTGTTCGCCTTCGGCTGGCCGCAGGCCGAGGCGGCCTACATGAACATCGGCACCAGCGCCTTCGTGCAGCGGGCGGTGATGCAGCCGCCGGGCCACGTGCCGCGGCAGCTGACCGGCATCATCCTCGCCGACGGCCACGCCACCGTCTACATGGTCGAGGGCAACGTCAACGGCGCCGGCGCCGGGCTGGAGTGGCTGGCGGCCCAGCTCGGCATCGACGACCTGCTGCAGCGGCTGCCGCAGTGGCTGGCGTGGCCGGCGCCCGACCTGCTGTTCCTGAACGGCATCGCCGGCCTCGGCGGCCCGTTCTGGCAGGCGACCTTCGACTCGCGCTTCGTCGGCGAGGCGGCCGAGCCGTGGCAGCAGGCGGTGGCGCTGGTGGAGAGCATCGCCTTCCTGCTGCAGGCCAACGTCGAGCACATGGCGCCGTTCGTGCCACCGCTGGCCGAGATCTACGTCAGCGGCGGCGTGTCGCGGCTCGACGGCCTGTGCCGGCGCATCGCGGCGCTGGCCGGCGTGCCGGTGCATCGGCGCGACGATCCCGAGGCGAGCGCGCGCGGCATCGCCTACCTGGCCGCTGGCCGCCCGCCGCAGTGGAACACTGCGGCGGCGCAGGAGACCTTCGCCCCGGCCGACGATGCGGCGCTGCGCGCGCGCTATCGCCGCTGGCGCTCGCTGATGGCGCAGGCCACCGGCGTGTAGCGCCGCAGCCCCGAGGGATTCCTCCAAAAGCGCGCGCAAAAGGTAGGACTTCTGACGCGCGGCATGCACTCGGCTCGAAGGCAGACAACAATGCGATTGGCCGGCGCAGGCGGCGCCGGCGCATTCAGCGCAAAGGAGCACTCATGGCCACGCGTCGCACGACGATGAGAAGCCGCACCGGCACCGAGCTGTACGCGGTGCGCGACAAGGGCGGCAAGTTCAAGGACATCCAGCGCTACAGCAAGGCGCATGCGGCGGACATCAAGCGCACGGCCAAGGCCGAGGCCGCCAGCGCCAAGGAAAAGCTGATGGCGGTGGAAAAAAAGGTCGAGCGGGCCGCGAAGAAGGCCGTCAAGACCGTGCGCGCCAAGATCGACGAGGCGCGCGCCAACCCGAAGGTCATCGCGATGGAGCGCAAGGTCGAGCGCGCGGCGAAGAAGGCCGCCAAGAGCCTGCGCGCCTCGCTGGCCGACGCGATGACCGCCGTGCAGCGGGCCGCGAAGAAGGTGGCCAAGCAGATGAGCGCCGGCAAGCCCGCGACGAAGACGACCGCCAGGAAGGCCGCCGCCAAGCGGCCGGTGAAGCGGGCCGCGAAAGCGGCCTGAGCGGCCGGCCCGCGGCGATGGTGACGCCGCAGGCGGCGGCGCTGGGCTTGGCACCGGCCCTGCTGGAGCGCCCCGCCGCCGCGTGACGTTCTCGTCAGGCGAGCGCCGCGCTACGCTGCTGCCGCCGCCGCGCGATCCGCCGGCGCGCGCTGCTGCCCCGGAGATCGCACGTGAAGCTCGCCGCCATCCTGTTGGGCCTGCTCGCTTTCCTTGCTGCGCCGGCGCGCGCGGGCGGACCGCTGCCGCCAGGCGTGGCCTGGCACACCGGCGACGTCGACTCCGCCTTCGCGCAGGCGAGGCAGGAGCGCAAGCCGCTGTTCCTCTACTGGGGCGCGGTGTGGTGCCCGCCGTGCAACCAGGTCAAGGCGACGGTGTTCAGCCGGCAGGACTTCATCGCCCGCGCGCAGCTCTTCGTGCCCGTCTACATCGACGGCGACGCGCCGGGGGCGCAGGCGCTCGGCAGCCGCTTCAAGGTCGGCGCCTACCCGACGATGATCCTCTTCGCCCCCGACGGCACCGAGATCACCCGCCTGCCCGGCGAGGTCGACGGCGAAAGCTACATGCGCGCGCTGGCCCTGGGCGCGGCGCGGGCGCGGCCGGCGCGCGAGCTGCTGGCGGCGGCGCGCGCCGGCAAGCCGCTGGCGGCGCAGGAGTGGCGCCTGCTCGCCTTCTACTCGTGGGAGACCGACGGCGAAGCGCTGCTGCCGCGCGCCGAGGTGGTGCCAGTGCTGTGGCAACTGGCGCAGGCCTCGACCAGCGCCGCGCCGGAGGCATCGGCGCGGCTGGCGCTGAAGGCCATCAGCGCCGCCAGCCGCGATCCCAAGGCGCCGCTGGACAAGGCGGCGGCGCTGCAGCGGCTGCGCGCCGTGCTCGCCTCGCCGCAGGTGGCGCGCGCCAACTTTGCCGAGTTGGCCCACGCCGCCAACCGGGTGCCGGCCTACCTCACCGAGCCGGACACCCCGGCGCGCGAGCAGCTGTGGCGCGAGTGGGACCGCTGGCTGCAACGGCAGGCGGGCGACGGCACGCTGGCGCGGCTGGACCGGCTGGCGGCCACCGATGCGCGCGTCGCGCTGGCGCGGCTGCAGACGCCGAAGGGCGCGCTGCCGCTGGCGTTGCAGACGGAGGTGCGCGCCGTCACGCACCGCGCGGTAAAGGAGACGACCGACCCCTATGAGCGCGAGGCCGTCATCAGTGCCAGCGCGCAACTGCTGGCCGACGCCGACCTGCTCGACGAATCCGACGCCCTGCTCCAGGCCGAACTGAAGCGCTCGGCCACGCCGTACTACCTGATGCTGGGGCTGGCGGCCAACGCCCGCAAGCGCGGCGATGCCGCGGCGGCGCTGAACTGGTACGAGCAGGCCCACGCCGGCGCGCAGGGGCCGGCCACGCGGTTGCAGTGGGGCGCGAGCTACGTGCGCGCGCTGCTCGACCTGGCGCCCACCGACACGGCGCGCATCGAGCGCGCCGCCGCTGCGGTGATCCGCGAGCTGGAGCCCAAGCCGGAGACGTTCCACGGCCGCAACGAGTCGGTGCTCAGGCGCCTGGGCGCGAGGCTCAACGAGTGGAACAAGGACGGCAGCCGCAGCGCCGTGCTCGGCCGGCTGCGCGAGCAACTGGCGGCCGTGTGCGCGCAACTGCCCGCCAAGGCGCCGGAGCGCGCCACCTGCGCCGAGGCGCTGGCGGCGCCGAAGACGTAGGCGGGCAACGGCGGCGTGCGCGGCAGCAAGCGGCTCGCCACTGGCTGTTGTCGAACGCCGTTCGCGTAAAGGGCCGCGCAGCGCAGCGATGAGGTGAGGCGATGGCCAGCCCAGCCGCCACGGTCGCGGATGCCACAGTTCTCGCCTCCGGGCCGAGGATGAGTTGACGCCATGGCGGACGCTCCGGCTGCCCCACCGGCGAATCCACCACTGAGCCTCTTCCTCTGCGGCGACGTGATGACCGGCCGCGGCATCGACCAGTTACTGCCGCAGCCGAGCCGGCCGCACCTGTACGAGCCCGACGTCACCGACGCCCGCGACTACGTTCGCCTGGCCGAGCGCGACAGCGGCCCGATCGCGCGGCCGGTGGGCTTCGACTACGTTTGGGGCGAGGCGCGCGCGGAGATCGACCGCCGCGCCCCGCAACTGCGCCTCGTCAACCTGGAAACGGCGATCACCACGGCCGAGGACGCCTGGCCGGGCAAGGGCATCCACGACCGGATGCACCCGGCGAACATCGGCGTGCTGACCGCGGCGCGGATCGACGGTTGCGTGCTCGCCAACAACCACGTGCTCGACTGGGGCCGCGCGGGGCTGGCCGAGACGCTGTGCGTGCTGCGCGCGGCCGGCATCCGCACCGCCGGTGCCGGCGCCGATGAGGACGAGGCGGCTGCACCGGCGATCTTCGACACGCCCGCCGGGCGCGTGCTGCTGTTTGCCGCCGCGCACGGCTCCAGCGGCGTGCCGCGCGATTGGGGCGCCGCGCGCGGGCACGCCGGCGTGTGGCTGCTCGACGAGATCAGCGCCCGCGGCGCCGAGCCCATCGCGCGCCGCATCGCCGCCCATCGCCGCGCCGGCGACACGGTAATCGTCTCGCTGCACTGGGGCGGCAACTGGGGCTACGACATCGGCCGCAACGAGCGCGCCTGCGCGCACGCCCTCATCGAGGCCAGCGCCGACCTCGTGCACGGCCACTCGTCGCACCACGCGCGCGGCTTCGAGGTCCACCGCGGCCGGCTGATCCTCTACGGCGGCGGCGATTTCATCAACGACTACGAAGGCATTGGCGGTCACGAGGCAGATCGCACCGCCCCCGCTCGCTCCGCTCGCCGCCCCCCGTGGGGGCACGCCGCTGTCTTGGGGCGGCCCGACGCCAGCGGCTATCGCGGCGACATCACCGTGGCGTGGTTCGCGCATCTTCAGGATGGCCGCCTGCACGAGCTGGCGCTGGTGCCCTTCCAATCGCGGCAACTGACGCTGCGGCGCGCCTCGGCGCGGGACACGGGCTGGCTGCTGCAGACACTGAATCGCGAGTGCCGGCTGTTCGGCGTGCAGCTGGCGGCGGCCGACGACGGCAGCCTGCGGCTGGCGGCGACGAGTTGAGCTATGGGCACGTTTGAGGACGGCGTACCGGCAACGAGGACGCGCGGCACGTTCTCATCGCTGGTGGTCTGCCTCGGCGCCGAAGCGCCAGGCATCGGCGCGAAGGGCGGGCCGGCAGCCAGACGCCAGCTCCGTTGCCCATCGCCGCGCGCGAGGGGCGAAAGCGTCGGCCGCCGTCTCGCTGCGGCGGCGTGAGGCGGAGCACGCGATGCGCAAGTCTCCCCGCGATTCGACCCCAGCCGGCGGCGAATGCCGCGCCGCTGCGCTGGCCTACGCCGCGCGCGGCTGGTCGGTGCTGCCGATTGAACCGGGCGGCAAGCGGCCATTGGTCGCGTGGACGGAGTTCCAGCAGCGCGCTGCCACCGCCGAGAAGATCGAGGCCTGGTTCCGCCGCTGGCCGGACGCCAACGTCGGCATCGTCACCGGCCGCGTGTCGGGCCTGGTGGTGGTCGACGTCGATCCGCGCCACGGCGGCGCCGAGAGCCTGGCGCAGGCGCAGCGCGAGCACGGCCCGCTGCTGCCCACGGTCGAGGCGGAAACCGGCGGCGGCGGCCGCCACCTCTACTTCGCGCACCCTGGTGGCCTGCTGCGCAACCGCGTCGGCCTGCTGCCGGGCATCGACCTGCGCGGCGACGGCGGCTGCGTGGTGGCGCCGCCGTCGCTGCATTCGAGCGGGCGGCGTTACCGCTGGATGGCTGGCCGCGCCCCGGGCGAGGTCGACCTCGCGCCGCTGCCGCGCTGGCTGCGCCGCTCCGCGCCTGGCGACGCGCCGCGCGGCCACCCGCTTTCGCACTGGCGCGAACTGGTGCGGCAGGAAATCCTCGAGGGCACGAGGAACAACACGCTCGCCTCGCTCGCCGGGCATCTGCTGTGGCACGGCGTCGACGCGGAGGTGGTGCTCGAACTGCTGCTCGCCTTCAACCGCCTGCGCTGCCGGCCGCCGCTGCCCGACGACGAAGTGGTGCGGGTGGTGGCGAGCATCGCGCGGCTGCACGA
>CALGWX010000081.1 GCA_937936215.1 uncultured Burkholderiaceae bacterium
GCGCAGCGCCTGCAGGCTGCCGAGCACGCGGCGGCTGGCGCGATAAGCGGCGACCCGGCGCGGAAAGTCCGCCAGCGCGTGTGCCAGCCTCGCCAGCGCGTAGACCGCCAGCAGCAGCAGCGCCAGCAGCAGCAGGAAGAAGTTCAGCGACAGGTCGATGCGCCACGGCGGCACGAAGATCGCCACGTTGCCGTCGTTGAACTGCGCCGACAGCGCCACCACCACGCCGAGGACGGCGAGCAGCAGCAACCAGAGCAGGATGCGCATCGGCTATCCGTTGCCCGCGCGCCGCGCGCCCCTCAGCGCCGCGCCCGCGCCGCGCGCACGGCGGCCTGGCTGTCGGCCAGCGTCGGCACCTCCGCGGCCAGCGACACCGCGTTCAGTTGCCGCAGCGTCGCCGCGGCGGTGGCGACGGCGGCATGGCGGGCGTCGAAGTACAGCGCCAGCAGCGTCTGGGCATTCTCGACGTCGGCGTGGTAGAGCTTGTCATTGCGCGCCAGCAGCGCCAGCCGCGCGCCGAGCAGGCGCAGCTTCAGCTGCTGCCGCAGCAGCCGCTCCTGTTCGGCGTTCAGCAGCAGCGCCTCCGGCGTGGCTACTTTGTGGATGCGGACCAGTTCGCCGAACTCCTCGCCGATCCAGCCGCGCAGCTTCTCCCAAACGCCCGGCGGCGGCGCCGGAGGTGGCTCCGGCGTCGGCTCGGCCTTCTTCGGCGCCGGCCGCGGCGCGGCCTTGGCGGGCGGCGGCGCCGGCGCGTTGGCGAGCGGCCACACGTCGACGGCGGCGATCAGCTGGTCGAGCTTCAGCGCGATGCCGGTCGTGTCCACCGCCGGCACCGCGCGCAGCCGCTCGATGTCGCGCGCCAGGGCGCGGCGCAGCGGCGCCCAGCGCGGCGCGTTGACCGCGGCCAGACGCGCATCGGCCAGTTCCAGCGCCGCCAGCGCGGTGGCGGTCTGCCGCGTCAGCTGCACGTCCTGCATGGCCAGCGTGACCAGCCGCTCCACTTCGAGCAGCAGCGCCTCGTCGGGCCGAGGCTGCCGGCCGGCATCGGCGGCGGCCGCGTCGGCGGCAGCCTGCTCCAGCTCCGCCAGCCGACGCTGCGCCTCCTGCGCCTGCTGCGCGGCCGCCTGCGCGCGCGCGGTGGCCTCCGCAACCTCGCGGGCGCGCGACTCGGCCAGTTCCGCCTGCAGCCGCGCCTGCCGCCGCGAGTCGATCACGAGGTAGGCGAGCGCCACCGCGACGCCGACGCCAATCAGCGTCAGCAGCGCACGGCGGCGACCGAATCGCGCCGGCGCATCGCTGGCGCGGCGACGGGGCGGTTGCGATTCGGGAGCGGGCGGCGGGGCAGTGGCCTCGGTCATCGCTGCGAGGGGGACGAAGGGCGCGGAAGCGGGCCGATCGAGCGGGGCCAGGACGACGGCGCTTCGCCGCGTGGCCGGTGTTGCCCGATCCGCCTCTCGCCCAGGGCCGCAAGGCGCCGACGATTCTAGCCGCCGCCCTCCCGCAGCGCGGCAACGATGGCATCCGCCCGTGCGGCGCACACCGTCACGCGCGCGAAGCCCGCCGCGCGCAGCCGCTCGGCGATGCGCGGGTGCGTCGCCAGCGCGGGGCCGGCGCGCAGCGCGGCGAGCACCTCGGGCTGCGGCGCCAGCAGCGAGGCGACTGCCTCGACCGCGTCGCTGCTGCTGATCACGCTGGCCAGTCCGCTCGCGGCCGCCTCCGCCAGCCGCGCGCGCAGCGCCGCATCGGGCGAAAACGGCCGCCGCGAATACATCGCCACCGCAATCACCTCGGCGCCGGCGGCAGAGAGCCTTTCTGCCAGCCACTCGCGGCCGCCCTGCGCGCGCAGCAGCAGCACGCGCTTGGGCCGCATACCTTCGAGCAGCGGCCACAGCGCCTCCGAGCCGGCTTGACTGGCGTCGCCATCGTCGGAAGGCGCCAGCAGCCGCGCCTGTGCCGCGCCGGCAATCGCCGCTCGCACGGCCGCCTGCGTGCCCGCCCCGACGGCGGCGATCGCCGTGCCCGCCGGCCACGGCCCCGCGAGCAGCGCGCCAGTGGCGCGCGCCGCCTGCGGGCTGACGACGATCGCGAGATCGAACGCGGCCAGGTCGGCGAGCGCGGCGCGCGCGGCGCCCTCGTCCGGCGGCGGGCCGAACTCGAAGGCCGGCAGCCACAGCGCCGGCTGCCCCACGGCCACCAGCGCCGCAGCGAGTTCGCGGCCTGCCTCGCCGGGCCGGGTGACGACGACGGTGCGCGCCACGCTCAGCCGGCCGCGGGCAGCAGCCGCAGCGCGCCGAGCGCCTTGAGCTTGTCCACCACCTCGGCGCCAAGTGCCTCCGGCTCGGCCCTCGGGCCGATCGCTTCGGCGGCGACTAGCTCCCCGGTGCGATGGTTGCCCACGCGCGCGCGCAGGCGCAGCCGGCCATCGGGCTCGACTTCCCCATAGGCCGCGAGCGGCACCTCGCAGCTGCCGCCGAGCAGGCGGGAGACGGCGCGCTCGGCGAAGGTCGCCGCGCGCGTGGCCGCGTCTTCCAGCGGCGCCACCAGTTCGGCGGCGGCCGCGTTGTCGGCCAGCACCTCGATGCCCAGCGCGCCCTGCCCCGGCGCCGGCAGGAACTCATTGGTGGGCAGGATCTGGCGGATGCGGCCCGCGAGGCCCAGTCGCTTCAAGCCCGCGGCGGCCATCAGCAGCGCATCGAACTCGCCGGCGTCGAGCTTGCGCAGCCGCGTGCCGACGTTGCCGCGAACGGGCCGCACCTCGAGATGCGGATACGCCGCCCGCAGCATCAGCTCGCGGCGCAAACTGGAGGTGCCGACCACGCTGCCCGCCGGCATCGCATCGAGGCTTTCGTAGCGTGGCGAGACGAAGCAGTCGCGCGGATCCTCGCGCGCCATGACCGCGGCCAGCCGGAACTCGGGTGCCAGCTGCATCGGCACGTCCTTCAGCGAGTGCACCGCCAGGTGCGCGCGCCCTTCGGCCAGCGCCACCTCGAGTTCCTTGATGAACAGCCCCTTGCCGCCGACCTTCGACAGCGCCCGGTCGAGGATCTGGTCGCCGCGCGTGGTCATGCCGAGCAGCTCGACCTTCGCGCCCGGATGCAGCTGGCGCAGCCGGTCGCGCACGTGCTCGGCCTGCCAAAGGGCAAGCGGGCTTTCGCGGGTGGCGATGATCCAGGGGGGCATGACAAAGCCGGTCTTGAAAAGCCGCGTCGATCGTAGCGCGGCCGCGCTTCACCCGCCCCGGCCACCGCCGTTTGCGACCCGGCCGCCATGAGCCATGTACAGGATCCGTGCGACGTGAGTCACGCCGCCCTGAAACTGGGTGCGTACCGCCCCGGGGCCACCGGCTTAACCGCGGCAATCGTGCAAAGACGGCAGGCGGCTGTGCGCTTTCGCGCGCTGCCCCGCGCTCTACCTTAGTAGAAGGCCGGGGGGCGATGTCCCGCGAAGTGCTGAACGCGTGAGCTGAGGTGGCGGCTCCTTCGACCCGCATGCGAGAGCATGCGGGTTGCCTCGCAAGCAACCGAAGGAGCCACCGAGATGAAGTCTGGCACGAAGCCCGCGCTGCGGGCTGTTCCGGCTGCGCAAGTGCAGCTGACCTTGCCGATCCAAGGCGTACTGAAGGAGGTGAAGCACGCGTGCTACGGTCTGTGCATCAACGCGGGCAAGCAGGTGCTGGCCGCGATGATGG
>CALGWX010000082.1 GCA_937936215.1 uncultured Burkholderiaceae bacterium
GTAACGATGGGCGTGCCCTCCGATGGCAGCTACGGCATCCCGGAGGAGATCGTCTACGGCTTCCCGGTCACCTGCGCCGGCGGCCGTTACGAGATCGTCAAAGGGCTGGCGATCGACGACTGGTCGCGGGCCAAGATGGACGCGACGCTGAAGGAGCTGCTCGAAGAGCGCGACGGCGTCAAGCACCTGCTCGGCTAGGCGTCGAGTCAGCGTGGAACGGCACCGGCCGGCGGCCATCGCCAGCGCCCTCTCGGTGCTCGAGGCGAGGCCGCCAACGGCAGTCTCGCCTCGGCAGGCGCTTGTTGCCGGCGATTCGCGGGTATTCGTCTTGCCGCCACGCGATCACTTTGGCGGCGACGAGCGTTTCGCGCTGAAGGCACTTGCCGACCCGGCGCAGCTCGGATCGGTGCTGGGCGTCACCGCCACGTACGCGTCCTTGAAGGTGCCCTCGCGCAACGCCTCGACGGCGCTGGGCGGTCAGCAGCAGGCCGGCGTGCACGCCGAGCGCGCGACGCGCGAATTCGGCCGATCGTGCCGATCGCCGAGCGGAAGCGCTCGCGTTGCTTTGGCAACTCCCAGGCGCGTGCCGTCAAGCGCAACGCGCCGGTGCCCTACCCGTCCGCCGCGAGCCCGCATCGACCCGGCGCGTGGCGGCCCGAGTTGAAAACCCTGGTGTCTCGATCCGAATGAGGAAGAAAAGATGAGCCACAACCTGTTCGATTCGCTGCAGACCTTCTCGATCGGCAAAAAGACCGGCCGCCTGTACTCGCTGCCGGCGCTGGAGAAGGCGGGGCTTGGAAGGATCTCGCGCCTGCCGGTGTCGATCCGCATCGTGCTGGAGGCGGTGCTGCGCAACTGCGACGGCAAGAAGGTCACCGAGGAGCACGTCAGGCAGCTGGCCGGCTGGCAGCCGAACGCGGAGCGGGTGGACGAGATCCCGTTCATCGTCGCCCGCGTCGTGCTGCAGGACTTCACCGGTGTGCCGCTGCTGGCGGACCTCGCCGCGATGCGCTCGGAGGCCGCCCGCCAGGGCAAGGACCCAAAGCGGATCGAGCCGCTGGTGCCGGTGGACCTGGTGGTCGACCACTCGGTGATGATCGATTACTTCGGCACCAAGGAGGCGCTGGACCTGAACATGAAGCTGGAGTTCGAGCGCAACCGCGAGCGCTACCAGTTCATGAAGTGGGGCATGCAGGCTTTCGACACGTTCGGCGTCGTGCCGCCGGGCTTCGGCATCGTGCACCAGGTCAATCTCGAATACCTCGCCCGCGGCGTGCACCACAAGGACGGCATCTATTACCCGGACACGCTGGTCGGCACCGACAGCCACACGACGATGATCAACGGCATCGGCGTGGTCGGCTGGGGCGTGGGCGGCATCGAGGCCGAGGCCGGCATGCTCGGCCAGCCCGTGTACTTCCTCACCCCCGACGTGGTCGGCGTCGAGCTGAAGGGCCGGCTGCGCGACGGCGTGACCGCCACCGACCTGGTGCTGACCATCACCGAGATGCTGCGCAAGGAAAAGGTGGTCGGCAAGTTCGTCGAGTTCTTCGGCGAGGGCACGGCGTCGCTGTCGGTGACCGACCGCGCCACCATCGCCAACATGGCACCGGAGTACGGCGCGACGATGGGCTTCTTCCCGGTCGACGAGAAGACGGTAGCCTACTTCGAGGGCACCGGCCGCACCAAGGAGGAGATCGCCGCCTTCGAGGCCTACTTCAAGGCGCAGGGGTTGTTCGGCGTGCCGAAGGCCGGCCAGCTCGACTACAGTAAGACGCTGACGCTCGATCTGGCCACGGTGGCGCCGTCGCTGGCGGGTCCGAAGCGGCCGCAGGACCGCATCGAGATCGGCGACGTGAAGAAGACCTTCATCCGCCTGTTCAGCAACCCGGTCAGCGCCCCGGGCGCCGAAAGCGGCTTCAACCAGCCGCCGGAGAAGCTGTCGCAGAGCTTCACCACCAGCAACGGCATCGAGATCCGCAGCGGCGACGTGCTGATCGCGGCCATCACCTCGTGCACCAACACCTCCAACCCCGGCGTGTTGCTCGCCGCCGGCCTGCTCGCCAAGAAGGCGGTCGAGCGCGGCCTCACGGTGAAACCGCACATCAAGACCTCGCTGGCGCCGGGCTCGCGCGTCGTCACCGAGTACTTGACCAACACCGGCCTGCTGCCGTACCTGGAAAAGCTCGGCTTCGCGGTGGCCGCCTACGGCTGCACGACCTGCATCGGCAACGCCGGCGACCTGGCGCCGGAGATCAACGAGGTCATCACCGCCAACGACCTGGTCTGCGCCGCGGTGCTGTCGGGCAACCGCAACTTCGAGGCGCGGATCCACCCCAACCTGAAGGCGAACTTCCTCGCCTCGCCGCCGCTGGTGGTCGCCTATGCGCTGGCCGGCACCATGCTGAAGGACCTGATGACCGAGCCGATCGGCAAGGGCAAGAAGGGAGAGGACGTCTGGATCGGCGACATCTGGCCCAGCTCTGACGAGATCCACCGCCTGATGAAGCAGGCGATGGATCCCAAGGCCTTCCAGGCCAACTACGGCAACGTGAAGAAGAACCCCGGCGAGCTGTGGCAGAAGATCGAGGGCGGCACGGGCCAGGTCTATTCGTGGCCGAAGTCGACCTACATCGCCGAGCCGCCGTTTTTCCGCAACTTCACGATGGCGCCGGCGCCGATGCCGCCCGTGCGCAACGCCCGGGCGCTCGGCATCTTCGGCGACTCGATCACCACCGACCACATCTCGCCGGCCGGTTCGATCAAGGAGACCTCGCCGGCGGGCAAGTGGCTGATCGAGCACGGCGTGATGAAGGCCGACTTCAACTCCTACGGCGCCCGCCGCGGCAACCACGAGGTGATGATGCGCGGCACCTTCGCCAACGTGCGGATCAAGAACCTGATGATCCCGCCGAAGCCCGACGGCTCGCGCGTCGAGGGCGGCATCACCATCCACCAGCCCTCGGGCGAGCAGATGTCGATCTACGACGCCGCGATGAAATACCAGGCCGAGGGCGTGCCCACCGTGGTCTTCGGCGGCGAGGAATATGGCACCGGCTCCTCGCGCGACTGGGCGGCCAAGGGCACGCAGCTGCTCGGGGTGCGGGCGGTGATCGCGCGCAGCTTCGAGCGCATCCACCGCAGCAACCTGGTCGGCATGGGCGTGCTGCCGCTGCAGTTCAAGGGCGACGACTCGGCCGCCTCGCTGGGCATTACCGGCGAGGAGACCTTCGACATCCTCGGCCTGGAGCGCGAGATCAGGCCGCAGCAGGACGTCACGCTCGTCATCCGCAAGCCCAGCGGCGAGACGCGCACGGTGTCGCTGAAGCTGCGCATCGACACGCCGATCGAGGTCGACTACTACAACCACGGCGGCATCCTGCCGTACGTGCTGCGCCAGCTGCTGGCGGCCTGATGCGCTGAAGCGACGGCGAGCGACGGGGGCCGCGGCCCCCGTCGCCTTTTTTCCTTTCCTGGGAACCCACGCATGCATGAGCCTGAATCCGCCGTCCACCGCGCCGAGGTGCTCGACCGCGCCGACCTGCCGCGCAGTGCCCTGAACACCGCCTGGCCACTGGCGGCGCTCGCCCTGCTGCTGCTGCTGCTGTTGCGCGCCTGCGTGCTGGCGGCGCCGCCTCCGGCCCCGGCAACGCCGGCATTCGATGCCGCCGCCGCCGCGGCGCAGGCCAACGACGAAGCGCTCGCCGCGCTGCAGGCGCTGCCCGCCACACCGAGCCCCGAGGAGGTCGTCGCCGCGCTCAATGGGCTGGTCATCAACTTCGCCTCTGGCTCCCATGCGCTGCCCGCCGCGGCGCAACCGCTGCTCGCGGCGGCCGCCGAGGCGATCTCTCGCCTGCCTTCCGGCACGCGGATCGTCATCACCGGCCACACCGACGCCGTCGGCGACGCCGCCGCCAACCTGGTGCTGTCGCGGCGGCGAGCGCAATCCGTGCGCGCGGCGCTGATCGCGCTGGGCGTGCCCGAGGCCGCGCTGTCGGCGCAAGGGATGGGCGACCTGAAGCCGGTCGCGGACAACGCGACCGAGGCCGGCCGCTTCCGCAACCGGCGCATCGAGTTCACCGCCACGCCTTGAGCACCGCCGCCCCGCCGATGCCCTCCGCGCCGGACGCGCCGAGCCTCGCGCTCAGCGACGACGGGCAAAGGCTGGCGCTAGCCGGCGACTGGCGGCTTCCCCATCTGCCGGCATTGGCGCCGCGGCTGGTCGGCCTGCGGCCCCGCTCGCCGCTCGCGGTCGACGGCCGGGCGATCGCCGCGCTCGACTCGGCGGCAGCGCTGGCGCTACTGCAAGCGATCGAATCGGCCGCGGTGCCGGTGGAGGCGGTGCATTGGGAGGGATTTGCCGACCCGCACCGGCGGGTGCTCGATGGCGTGCTGAAGCGCCGGGCCGTGCTCGCGGAAATGGAGCCGCGGCCGGGCCGCAACTGGCTCGCGGGCATCGGCGAGCGCACCGCGATCATCTGGCGCCAGGGCGCCGACCACTTCAACTTCGCCGGCGAGACGCTGGTGGCCTTGCTTGAACTGCTGCTGGCGCCGCGTAAGCTCCGGCTGCGCGAGTTGACCGCGCAGCTCGAGCAGTCGTGCCTGAACGCGATCCCGGTGGTGATCCTGGTCACGCTGCTCATCGGCGTCGTGTTCGCCTACCTGCTGGGACTGCAGGCGGAGAAGTACGGCGCCAACATCTTCGTCGTCGACGGGGTCGGCATCGGCATGGCGCGTGAGCTGGCGCCGATCCTCGTCGCCGTGATCATCGCCGGCCGCTCCGGCGCCGCCTTCACGGCCCAGCTCGGCTCGATGCGGCTGACGGAGGAGATCGACGCCATCCGCACCCTGGGGCTGTCGCCGATGCAGGTGCTGGTCGTGCCGCGCGTGCTGGCGCTGCTGATCGCGCTGCCGCTGCTGGCGTTCGTCGGCCTGGTGGCGAGCCTGATCGGCGCCGCGCTGGTGGCCGACGCCATGCTGGGCGTCACCCCGCCCGCCTTCGCCGACCGCCTGCACAGCGCGCTCGACATCACGCACGTGTGGGCGGGGCTGGCCAAGACGCCGGTGTTCGCGTTGGCCATCGCCATCGTCGGCTGCCGCATGGGCATGCACGTCGGCCGCGACACGCGGGCGGTCGGCCTGGCCACCACCTCGACCGTGGTGCAGAGCATCGTCTCGGTGATCGTGCTCGACGCCGCTTTCGCCGTGCTCTACCAGGAACTGGGCATCTGATGCCGGCGACGCCGCAGGCCGACAGCGTCATCGAGGTCGACGGCATCGTCACCCGTTTCGGCGCCAACACCGTGCACGACGGCGTGTCGTTCACGGTGGCGCGCGGTACCCTGGCGGCGCTCATCGGCGGCTCGGGCACCGGAA
>CALGWX010000083.1 GCA_937936215.1 uncultured Burkholderiaceae bacterium
GACCTGAGTCACCGAATCGAGCAAGACCAGCGGCGGCGCGGCGATGGGCACGGATCGGCGCTACCGGGTTGCGGATCCCGCGCCGCCGACGCACGTGCCTCGGCAGCGGCGGAAGGGGCCACGCTCAGCCCTTGAGCAGGCCCTCGGCCTTCAGCGTCTCGACGACCTTCGGCCGCATGCCGATGCGGCCGGCGTAGGCGGCCAGGTTCGGCCAGCGGGACAGGTCGAGGTCGACGTACTTGCCCCAGCCCAGCACGGTGAACAGGTACGCGTCGGCCACCGTGAAGTGCTCGCCGACGACGAAAGGCGAATCGGCCAGCGCCTTGCTCAGGTAATCGAGACGCTTGTCCAGCTTGGCGCGCGCCGCCTGCTTGGCCGGCTCCGGCGCCGCCGGATCGAACAGGGCGCCGAAGTTCTTGTGCAATTCGGTGGCGATGAAATTGAGCCACTCGATCAGGTGGTAGCGCTCCATGGTGCCCGGCGCGGGCGCCAGGCGCTTTTCGGGCACCTGGTCGCCGATCCACAGCAGGATTGCCGGGCCTTCGGTCAGCAGGCTGCCGTCCTCGAACTGCAGCGCCGGGACGTACCCCTTGGGGTTGATGCGCAGGAAGTCCGCGTCGCTGGCCGTCTTCTTGGTCTTCAGGTTGACGCGCTCGGCGTCGAAGGCCAGGGCAGCCTCGCGCAGGGCGATGTGCGACGCCAGCGAACTGGCGCCGGGGCTGTAGTACAGCTTCATGGGGCGTCTCCTCGGCGGTGTTTGCGGCGAGGATAGCAAGCGCCCTTTCTCCGGCTGGGCCGACGAGGCGCACGCTGGCCGGTCGCGATCGCGGCGGCGACGAGACACCGATTTTCGGTAGTCCGATCGACGTAACCTGGCCCCAACTCGTGCCGGCGGGCCGCGCTGCCGCAGGAAACGCTGGCCTCGCGCGACCCGCGGCTTGGGGATGGCAGCAGGGGAAAACGCCATCGACCGCGCATTTGCGGTAGCGCGCTTTTACACTTTTGAAATGCCAACGGCCGCGCTCGTCCTGCTGTCCGGCGGACAGGATTCCGCCACCTGCCTCGCCTGGGCGCTGGCCCGTTTCGAGCGGGTCGAGACCATCGGCTTCGAGTACGCGCTGCGGAGGCGCATCGAGGTCGATGCCCGGCTGGGGTTCATCGACAAGCTGCGCCAGCGGTTCCCGGCGTGGGGCGCGAAGCTCGGCGCCGACCACCGTATCGAGCTGCGCGAGATGGCGCAGCTGGCTGCCACCGCGCTTGCCCCCGAGGCGCGCGAGCGCATGGCCGCGAAGGGCTTGCCGGAGGATTTTGTTCCCGGCCGCAACCTGATGTTCTTCACCTACGCGGCGGCGGTCGCGTACCGGCGCGACATCGGGGTGCTGGTGGGCGGCATGTGCGAGACCGACTATTCCACCTACCCCGATGGCCGCGACGCCGCACTGAAGGCGTTGCAGGAGGCGCTGTCGCTCGGCATGGACCTGCCGCTTGCGATCGAAACGCCGCTGATGTGGCTCGACAAGGGCGCGACCTGGCAGCTGGCGCACGACCTCGGCGGCGATGCGCTGGTGCAGCTGATCCGCGAGGAGACGTCGAGCTGCTACCTGGGCCAGCGCGACAAGCTGTTCGAGTGGGGCCGCGGCTGCGGCCTGTGCCCGGGCTGCGGCCTGCGCGCCTCCGGCTGGCAGGCGTGGCAGACGGAGCGCACCGTCCAGCCGAGCTGACCGCACGACCCGGGCCGATGCGCTTCGAGCACCTGGTCGAGGTCAACGACCCCCTGCAGCCGCTGCTCACCGAGGTCTCGCGCGAGCAACTCTGCCGCGGCCTGGTGCGTCGCGCCGAACGGCCCGCGGAGTTCGTGCTCGGCCTGGCCGGCGCCACGATCGAAGAGCGCATCGAGGCGCCGGATGCGCTGCGGCTGTCGCGCACGCTCGACTTCGGGAGTTTCAAGGTGCGCGACCGCGTTCGCGTGACTCGCGACGGCGTCAGCGTGACGGACATCGAGGCCGGCGCCACCCATGCCGCCGGCCGCCTGACCATTCGCATCGAGCAACCCGCCAGCGGCCGCCTCTTCCTGCGCTTCACCTACGAGTCGGATGAAGACGAGGGCAGCGACGTACTCGACGCCGTCACCCGCCGACTGCGGGAGCAGGCCTACCGCAGCGCCGACATCGACACGGTCTGGCGCATCCGCGACCTCGTCGAGCGCGGCGAGCTCTGACCTACAGCCGCACGTAGCCCTCGAACAGCCGCCGCGCGGTGCGATAAAACGACGCCCGGGGCGCGTGCCAGCCACCGTCGCGGCGCTCGACCTCGGCGGCGACGGTCAGCACGCCCGAGGGCATGCCGATGCGCAGCGGCTCGGCCGCCGCCGGCGCCGCGCGGTTTACGAGGGTGCCCTCGATGCGCGCGGCCACCGCCACGGCGAGCGCCGCCGTCAGCGGCAGCGCCCGATGCGGCTGGTTGCTCGAGATCATCCGCACCTGCAGGTCGGCGGCAGCGGCCGGCAGGCGCTCGCCGGCGAGCGTCGTCCAGGCCGCGGGCGGCGCGACGATGCCGATCGACGGCGAGGTCACCCGGGCGCGCGCCTGCGTTAGGTCGGCAGCGATGCCCATCGCCAGCGATGCGCGCTCGCGCAGCGCCAGCAGCCGCTGCAGCAGCGCCTTGTCGCTTTCGAGCTCCGCTGGCCGCTCGGTGCCGGCAAGCCCCAGAGTTGCCGCCGCCACGAAGACGCAGGCGTTGCCGGCATCGACCATCGACACTTCCGTCTCGGCGAGCCCATCGGCGGGCAGCCGATCGACGACGCGGCCGGTCGGCAGCAGCGAGCCGGTGATGGCGCCGCCGGGATCGAGAAAGTCGAGCCGGATCGGGCTGCCGGTCCCGGCCACGCCCGGAATCGCCAGTTCGCCCCCCTCCACCGCACGGCCGCCGGCCACGCGGAAGGTGGAGGCGATGACGCGGCCGGTGTTGGTGTTGAACAGGCGCAGGGTGACTTCGCCGCGCGCGTTGGGCGCGGGCCGCGCCAGCCCTTCGCCATAGGCGAAGGGGCCGACCGCCGCGCTCATGTTGCCGCAGTTGGCGCCGTACTCGACCCGAGGCTCGCCGATCATCACCTGCGCGAAGGTGTACTCGACGTCCGCATCCGGTCGCGTCGACGGCCCGACCACGCACACCTTGGACAGCGACGACAGGCCGCCGCCCATTCCGTCGAGCTGGCGCCCGTGCGGATCGGGAGAACCCATCGCGCGAAGCAGCAGCGCGTCCCACGCGACGCGGTCGGGCGGCAGGTGCTCGCGGCGGAACATCAGCCCCTTGCTGGTGCCGCCGCGCATGTAGACGGCAGGCAATCGGTCGGGCAGCGTCATTGGGCTGGGCGGACTCGCAGGCGATGGCGGACTCTACCGCGCGCCTCCCGGCGTTGCGGCCGCGACGTCCTCCGCCTGGCGCCGCTGGGACGGCAAGCGCCCTGCGGTGCCGCGCTTGCGCCGCGTCGCGGGCCCGCCCAGGCCGCCAGCGGAAGAGCGGCCGCATCCGACCGCGCCCTTCGTTGCCCCCGCGGCGTGCCGCCACGCCGGCAGAGCCCGACCGCGCACGGTTGCGGCCGGCGCGCGGCCAATGTCGCGCAAACCATGCGGGGTATACCACCGCTGCGGCGCAGCGTTGACCGCCGGCAAGCGTCCTCGGGATGATCCGCCCAGACTGCGAATCGATGCCGCCGAGCATCGGCGCAGGCGAGAACTTTTCCAGGGGGTCACCACATGACAACGAGATTCCGTCCCGTCGCGGCGGCGGTCGCCGCCGCCTTTTTCCCGCTGCTGCTGGCCACGCCGGCGCAGGCCACCAACGGCTACTTCCAGCACGGCATCGGCGTCAAGGCCTCCGGCATGGGCGGCGCCAGCATCGCCGTGCCGCAGGACGCGCTGGCAGCGGCCAACAATCCGGCCAACATGGCCTTCCTCGGCAACCGCTTCGACATCGGCCTGACATGGTTCCGTCCCAGCCGCAGCGCCACCATCAGCGGCATCCCGAACTTCCCGCCGCCGTTTCCGAACTTCAACGGCGAATTCGACGCCGACGACAAGACCGACTTCTTCATCCCCGAGTTCGGCTACAACCGTTCCCTCAGCCCCGACATGACGGTCGGCGTCTCCGTCTATGGCAACGGCGGGCTGAACACGAGCTACAAGACGCCGATCCCGCTGTTCGGCAGCACCAAGGCCGGCGTGGACGTCTCGCAGCTGTTCATCGCGCCCACGGTGGCCTACAAGGTCGCGGCCGATCATGCGGTCGGCGTGGCGCTGAACCTGACCTTCCAGCGCTTCAAGGCCACGGGGCTGCAGAACTTCGCGCCGTACTCGTCCAGCCCCGGCAACCTGACCGACCGCGGGTATGACGACTCCTACGGCTGGGGCTTCCGCATCGGTTACACCGGCCGGCTGCTGCCGAACCTCACCGTGGGCGCCACCTACCAGTCGAAGACGTGGATGAGCGAATTCGACAACTACAAGGGGCTGTTCGCTGAGCAGGGCGACTTCGACGTGCCGGGCAATTACGGCGTCGGCATCGCCTTCAAGCCGGTGGCGGACCTCACGCTCGCCTTCGACATCGTGCGCATCGACTATCAGGGCGTCGCCTCGGTCAGCAACCCGCTGCTGCCCAACTTCGCGCAGGCGCCGCTGGGCGCCAACGGCGGCCCAGGCTTCGGCTGGCGCAACGTCACCGCCTACAAGTTCGGCGTCGATTACGTCCTCAGCCCGTCGTGGACGGTGCGCGGCGGCTACAACTATGGCCGGCAGCCGATCCCGGCCAGCGAGACGCTGTTCAACGTGCTGGCGCCCGGCACGGTCGAAGACCACTGGACGCTCGGCGCCACCTGGACGCTGGCCAACAAGAGTGAGCTGTCGTTCTTCTTCATGTACGCGCCGCAGGTGGAGGTGCGCGGCCCGGGTTCGGTGCCGACCGGTGGCCTGTTCCAGCAGCCCCTGCCCAACGGCAACGCCGACATCCGGCTGAAGGAGATGTCCCTCGGCATTTCCTACGGCTGGAAGTTCTGACGACGCTGGCGCAACGAAAAAGGGCGGGAAGATCCCGCCCTTTTTCTTCGCGTTTTGGAGTCGCGGCGGCCGTTATCGCCTGCTGCCCGGCCGCAGGTGGGCGAACTTGCGCTCCGACCACTCGGCGCCTGCGAACATCAGGCCGGCCATCACCAGCACCGCGAGCACCATCGCCCCATAGGGGATGCCGAACACCTGCGGCAGCGTCAGTTCGCCGAGGCTGGTGGCATTGGCCCAGTTTTCGAGCCCGGGGAACAGGATCGCGTAGATCAGCAGGCCGGCCATGAAGCCGCCGATGAACACCGCGCCGTCGCCGCTGCCGCTGGCGGCGGCGGTCACCGAGGTGCCGGGGCAGTAGCCGCCGATGATGAAACCGGCGCCGAGCAGCAGCCCGCCGAGCACTTGGGCGCCGATCGATGTCGGCGTCAGGTACACCATCGACAGGTCGAGCAGACCGGCCGCCGAAAACGCCCACAGGCCGGTCATCGCGGTGATGATCGCCGTGAACATCACCTTCAGCACCGTCATGTCGTAGAGGTAAAACTGGGCGCACAGCCGGCAGGAGCTGCCGAAGCCGGCGCGCTCGAGGAACCAGCCGAAACCGAAGCCCAGGCCGAGCGCCACCAGCAGGCCCTGCGAGTCGCTGATCAGTTCATAGGCGTAAAGAGGCAGGGTCATCGCCACTCCTTCCGCACGAAGTAGGCCAGCGCATAGGCGCCGGCGAAAACGGCGACCATGAAGATCCAGCTGCCGACGTTCAGCTGCGCGCCGCCCGTCAGGGCCTGGCCGCTGGTGCAGCCCTTGGCCAGCTTGGCGCCCATCGCCGCTACCGCGCCGCCGACGAACGCGAGCGCCAGGCGCGCCTGCACCGACAGGTGCGGCCCGCGCTCAACGCGGAAGCGGATGCGGCCGGCGAGCTTGGCCGACACCAGCGCGCCGACGAAGGCGCCGACGATCAGGTAGAAGGTCCAGTTGACCCAGGGCGGCTCGGCGTAATAGCCCTTCAGCGCCGGGTTGGCCGCGGTCCACTCGGGCGCGACCAGCCCGGCGAGCCAGGCGACCACCGAGCCGGACGCGGCCGTCGCCCCGAGCCCGCGGCCCATGATCAGGAAAGCGGCCAGCAGGACGAGCCCGAGTCCGAAGCCGGCCAGGTAAGGGTTCATGTGGCGGCGCGCGCTTGCGACCGGCCGGGATCCCGCCCCGGCCAGCGGCGGCGCCGAAGTGGCAGCGCTCATCGGATACCTCCTCGCGTGAACATTACCCCGTAGGGTACCTGAGGATCATGCCACCGCTGGCGTGCCGGGCACAAGAAAAAAAGCCCGGGTCGCGGACCCGGGCGATGCATGGCGATTCGCCTGGCGCGGCCGCTCGGGCCGCGCAAGGTCAGCAGCCGCCCTTGGGCTTCTTCTTCTCGTCCTTCTTGGCCTCGGCCGCCTTGGTCTCTTCCTTCTTCTTCTCTTCTTTCTTGGCCTCGACCTTCTTCTCGTCCTTGGCCGGCGCGGTGGTCTGCGCCAGCACCGGCGAAGACGCGAAGGCGGCGGTGATCAGGGCGATCAACAGCTTGTTCATGGGTTGCTGCTCCTCGATTGAATAGGTGGATTCACGCGCGGCCGCACCGGCGCGGGGCGGGATTATGCCGCCCGGCAGCGCCGGGCGGGCGGCCTGCCATCAGCGCGCGAAGCAGGCGGGCGGTTGACAGCGGGGCTTCGCCAGATCTGACACCGCGTACCGCCGGGAATAACACGCCCTTCGGCAGCCAGCGCCTGGCCGCAGGCCGCCGCAGTCCAGCCGGCGCACAGCAGCCCAGCCGGCTCGAGGCAGCCCAGCCAACTCGCGGCAGCCCAGGCGGCTCGCGGCAGCCCAGACGACTCCCGGCAGCCGAGGCGGCTCACGGCAACCCAGGCCGCTCACGGTCGCCCAGCGACAGAGCGTGCCGTCGCCGATGGCCGCGCCGCGCGGCAAGCCCGCCTGCGAGGCTGTGAAGCGACGCCGTGCGCGCCACGACCTCGCCGCTACTGCTGAGCCGCCGTACTGCAGGGCACGATTTTCCTGCAGCGGCCGACCCGCCCGACTGCAGACCACGATGCCGCCGCAGCGGCCAGCCCGCGGTGCCGCCGCACGCGGGCCCGCCGCTCGCCGCACCCCCGGGCCGCGGGCGACGACTCTTGCGCCGCCCCGGCGCCGGTCAGAGCTTCGGCGTCACCTTGAACGTGCCGTTCTTGGCGATGTCGATCTCGGCATTGAGGAAGCCCGCCTTGTAGCCGGCGTCCTTCGGCTTGTGATAGGCCATCTCGGCGCGGATGCCGGTCGAGCAGTGGGCGATGATGCGCTTGGCCTTCGGCAGCTCGCCCATGCGGGCCAGCAGTTCCTCGTCGGGGACCAGCACGGCGCCCTTGATCATGCCGGCGTTGGCCTCGTCCGGGTTGCGCACGTCGAGGATCAGCACGTCGGGCGACGCGGCCTGCGCCAGCTTGGTGAACTCGGCGACCGGGATCGACCCGGGCCGCGGCTTCGGCACATAGGCGACCTTGGTCGCGGCCGGGCCCGACTCGATCGCGTAGCCGGCCGCCTGCCAGCCCAGCAGGCCCTGCTCCATCACCTGCACGTTGCTCTGCCCGGCCTTCACCAACGCGCGGGCGGCGCGCTTGGCGTCGTCACCGCCGCGCCCGTCGTGGACGATGATCGGCGCCTTCAGCTTCGGATCGGGGAAGCTCTTCGCCTGGCTGGCGACCATCGCCGCCGGGATGTTCACCGCGCCCTTGATGTGGTCCGAAGCGGCTTCTTCCTTCGAGCGCACGTCGAGGATCACCGCCGGGATGTCCTTGTCGAGGTAGGCGGCCTTGACGAACTCCGGCCGGGTCACCAGGTAGTCCTTGGTTTCCCACTCGGGGACGCCCTCGTGATAGACCTTGGTGTTCTTGTAGCCGAGCGCAATCGCCTTGCGCTGCGACAGCGGGCTCATCTGGCAGGTCACGCCCTGGCAGAAGAACACCAGCAGCGTGTTCTTGTCGGCCGGCAGGCGGTTGACGACCTTGTCCCACGACGGATACGGCACGTTGATCGCGCCGGGGATCGTGCCCTGCTGGAAGCGCGGCAGCGGCCGCGAGTCGATGAGCACGAAGTTGCCGCTACCCTGATCGACCAGCTTGCGCACGAAGGCATAGTCGACGAGGTCTTCCTTGGCGACCTTCACCGGCCCCTTGAAGCGGATTTCGGTGGCGAACTTCTGCCCGTCGCGCTCCACGAAGGCCACGCGCGCCTCGTGGCCCTTGCGCGCGTCGCGCAGCCACTCGACCTTCTTCGCCTCGCCCGCATCGAGCACCTTCAGCGTCTTCTCGTCGAAGCGGACGATCTCCTTGTTCGCGTCGATGCCGAGCTGGATCGACTGCGACTTGAAGGAGACGTTCTCGAAGTAGCCGGCCACCACGCCCGGCTCCGGCTTGTGGCAGTTGCCGCATACCGCGGCCTGAGTGGGTTTCGGCGCCGGTGTCTGCGCCAGCGCGCCGCCGGCCACTCAGGCCAGCGCCGCGAACGTCAACGCAACGCTTGTCTTCATCTCGCCTTCCTCTTCAAAAGGTGGGCACCGCTCAGAATCTCGCCGCGGTGCTGACGACTTCGCTGGCCTGGCCGGCGTTGACCAGCACCCAGCGCAGGGCGAAACCACCCACGAGCACCAGCACCGCCGGGACGACCGTGTGCGGGATGCGGTGCGACAGCTCCAGCGCCTGCAGCACGATCGGCAACAGGATGCCGATGGCAATCACGCCGACCCAGAACACCACCCCGTATTTGCCCGCGAACAGCAGCTTCGCCGCCTCGATCTGCGACAGGCCGGAGGTTGCCAGCGACAGCAGCAGCAGCGCGATCAGCACCAGCTCGACCGCGAGCAGCGCCACGTCGGCGCGGATCAGCGTGTTGACGGTCGACTTCTCCGGCGGCTGCGGCCCGAGCGGCTGCGTCATCGCCGCCAACAGCCCACCGATCAGGCTGCGCGGCGCCGGCCGCCCCGGGAACACGCGGCTCGCCAGGTGCATGCCAGCGGCGGCGGCGGAAAGCCCGGAGACGAGGAACAGCAGCGGCAGCACGGAGGTGTTCCACAGCGGCCGCGCCACCATTGTGTTCAGCAGGATGCCGGTGTAGATGCCCACCGCGATGCCGAAGGCGATGTTGACGTACCCCAGCCAGCGCATCCGCGCCGGGCTGCCGGTGAAGTAGTCGGACGCTCGCCTCAGCGCCGGCACGCGCTCGCCGAGCCAAGGCCAGGATTCCGGCAGCCGCACCAGCGCGGAAACCAGCAGGATCGCGTAGACGGCGAGCAGCACCCATGAGCCCCACGACATCGGCGAGGCCGGCTGGAACGTGATGTACACGGCCCAGACGTACAGCGGGTGCGCCAGGTCCAGCAGCAGCGCCAGCACGCCGAGGTTCAGCAGCATGAAGGCGAGCAGCGGCGTCTGCAACGAGAAGAAGGTCTTGGTGTCGTCGCCGCGGGCGGTGCGTAGCATGGCGACGCCTGCGAAGATCATCATGCCGGCGACCATGCCGCCGACGAAGAGGTACAGCGGGATCTCCCAGCCCCAGACGTGAAGCTGCGGATCGATGCCGGGGTTGTGCCGCGTGCTCGTGACTTCCAGCATGGCTCGTTCCTCAGGTCAGGTAGAACACGCGTGGCCGGGTGCCCGCCTCGGGCAGCAGCACGTGCCACTTGCGCGTCCGCAGCAGCGTCGCGACGGTGCTCTTCGGGTCGTCGAGGTCGCCGAAGTACATGCAGCGCGTCGGGCACACCGACACGCAGGCCGGATCCTTGCCCTCGCGGATGCGGTGGTCGCAGAACGTGCACTTGTCGACGTAGCCCTTCGGGTGCACGTAGCGGGCGCCGTAGGGGCAGGAGGCGATGCACGCCTTGCAGCCGATGCAGCGGTTGGCCTTCACCTTCACCAGCCCGAGGTCGTTCACGTGGCTGGCGCCTGTCGGGCAGCAACTGACGCAGGGCGGGTTCTCGCAGTGGTTGCAGCGCTCGGTGCGGATCTCCATCGTGAGCTTCGGGAACTCGCCGCGCACCGTGGTCGTGATCCAGTCGCGCGCGAAGCCCACCGGAACATCGTTCTCCGCCTGGCAGGCCACCACGCAGTCCATGCAGCCGACACACTTGGTGGTGTCGATCACCATGCCGTAGCGCGGCCCAGTGGCGCGCGGCCGCCCGGAGCCACTGGGCACCCCCTCGGGGAGCGGCGAGCGAAGCGAGCGTGGGGGTGTCGTCATCTCAGCCCTCCTTCACGAACGTCACGAAATTGCTGTGCAGGCTGGTGCCGCCCATCAGCGGATCGACCTTGTAGCGGGTGGTCAGCTGCGCCACGCTCGCGCCCTTCATGAACGCGTGCTTGCGCATCTTGTTGATGTGGCCGAAGCCGTAGACCATGTACAGCGTGTCCGGGCGGATCCGCTGCGTGACCTTGACCTTCACCGGCTGGCCGACCACACCGTCCTGGTTCTTCAGCTTCACGACCTGGCCGTTGTTCAGCCCGAGCTTCGCCGCCGTGGCGCCGTTGATCCACACCGAGTTCTCCGGCATCAGGCTGGCCAGATAGGGGTTCGACTGCGTGCGGCTGAAGGTGTGCACCGGGGCGCGGCCGGTGATCAGCGGGAAGTAGCCCTCCGGGGGCTTGTCCGGTGGCGTGTACTTCGGCACCGGGTCGAAACCCGCCTCCTTGAGCTGGTCGGACCAGAACTCGACCTTGCCCGACGGCGTGCCGAACTCGATCGCCGCGCCGTCGTCGACATAGACCGGCTCCTTCGGACCGAGGATGACACCCTCGGCCTTCAGCTTGGCGAAGTCGATGTTCGACTTCTCGCAGCGGTAGGCGAGGTACTCCTCGATGTGCGAAAACGGCATCGCCTCGGGGATGCCGAGCTTCTCCGCCAGCTGCTTCGCCATCCACCAGGCCGGCTTCTGGTCGTGCGGCGCGGCCACCACCGGCTGGCGCAGCGCCACCCAGCCTTGCCGGCCCCAGCCGGCGAGCAGTTCGTCGTAGCGCTCGAGGAACATGTCCTCGGGCAGCACCACGTCGGCATAGCCGGCGATCTCGCTCGGCATGGTGTCGACGACCACCAGCAGGTCGAGCTGGTCGATCGCCTTCAGCGTCTCGGCCTCGTTTGGCAGGGCGTGGATCAGGTCCGTCGAGTACACCCACCAGGCCTTGATCGGGTACGGCTTGCCGGTGAGCGTCGTCTCGCGGATGCCGGTGGTCACCGCCTCGTGCGCGAACGGGTAGCGCTCGTGGTTCGGGTTGTCGGCCTTGGGTTTGTCGGACTTCGGATACTTCGGCAGCGGGAAACCGGCCAGTTCGACGTGGTGGTTGATGTAGATGCCGCCGCGCCGGCCCCAGTTGCCGAGCAGGGCATTCAGCAACGCGATGGCGCGGCTGCGCTGCGCGTCGTCGCCGTTCCAGTTCACCCGCCGCCCGGGGTGGATCAGGCTGTGCGGACGGCGAATGGCAAACTCGCGCGCGGTGACCCGGATCATCTGCGCGTCCAGGCCAGTCTGCGCCGCCGCCCACTCGGGCGTGTACGGCTTGATCTCGGCGACGAACTTGTCGAAGCCGTGGCCGTGCTTGGCGACGAACTCGCGGTCGTACAGGCCTTCGTTGACGAGCAGGTTCATCCACGCCAGCAGCAGCGCCAGGTCGGTGCCGGGCCGGATCGGCAGCCAGTACTTGGCCTTGCTCGCCGCCACCGAGTAGCGCGGGTCGACGACGATGATCGGGATGCGCCGCTCGACCGCGTTGGCGAACTCCTGCACCTGCAGGTTGTGCATGTTCTCGCCCAGGTGCGAGCCGATCAGCACCAGGCAGTCGGTGTTCTCGATGTCCGTGGGCTCGGGCGAGCCGAGGTCGGTGCCCATCGTCAGCATCCAGCCGACGTCGCGCGGGCCCCGGCACTGCGCGAACGACGGGCCGGCGAAGTTGATCGCGCCGTAGCTGCGCAGCACGTGCTGCAGGAAGCGCACCCCGACGCCGTGGTTGAACATGGCGATCGACTCGGCGCCGTACTGCGCTTTGACCGCCTTCATCTTCTCGGCGATGAACGAGAACGCCTCGTCCCACGACACGGTGGCCCACTGCTCCTTGCCACGCTCGCCCTTGCGCAGCAGCGGCCGCTGCAGCCGGTCGGGGTCGTAGTGGGCGCCGACCGCGCCGGTGCCGCGCGGGCACAGCCGGCCGCGGCTCTGCGGGTCGATCGGGTTGCCCTCGAACTTCCACAGCTTGCCGTCGCGGGCGTAGCCGATGCCGCCGCAGCGCCAGAAGCACATCTCGCAGAAGGTCGGCACGGTCTTGACCGTGCCGGCGGGGCGAGCCGCGCTCGTCAACGGCGCCACCTGGGTGGCCACCGCCCCAGCGCCGAAGGTGGCGGCGGAGATCTTGAGGAATTTCCTGCGGGAGAGGCGTTCCATGGTCGGGATTCCGGGTCGCTGCGGCCGCACCGACTGCGGGCACGCGCATTCGACTCCGGATACCCCCCACGGCATTTGACGAGGATCAGCGCCACAATCGGGATTGGCCGCTTTTCACATGCGGTTACAACGTTGGCTCAGGATCTTCCCGAGGGCGGGGTCTATCGCCAACGGGAATTGACAGCCGTCAACGCACGCCGGCAGCCCACCGATAGCGTTCGGGGCGTTGCGGCGATGCCAGGCCGGCAGGCCAAAAACCCGACGGCGCGGCGCTCCGCCCACGTTTCTCAACCCGACGAGTCAAGCGATGAAAACACGTTTCCCGATGTTCACGGCGATCCTGGTGGCGGCGAGCCTGCTCGCGCCCGGCTATGCGCTGGCGCAGAACTATCCCGACAGCGTCAAGCAGCTGATTGCGGCCACCAAGAAACAGATCAAGACGATCAACATGGACCAGTTCCGGGCGCTGTTGGACAAGAAGGAGGCCGGCCTGATCATCGACGTACGGCAGGAGATCGAGTTCGAGGACGGCCATGTGCCCGGCGCGGTGAACGTGCCGCGCGGACTGATCGAGTTCCGCATCTGGAAGCTGGTCGGCTGGCCCGACAAGACCGACATGAACAAGCAGATGACGCTGTACTGCCTGACGGGTGCGCGGTGCGCCTTTGCGGCCAAGACGCTGCAGGACCTCGGCTTCACCAACGTGACGTCGGTCGACATGCGCTTCGAGGACTGGCAGAAAGCCGGCCACCCGGTAGTGAAGCCGAGCAAGTAGACGCGGCGACCGTCGCATCGAAGCGGAGGCCTTGCGCCTCCGCTTTTTTTCGCGCCCGCCGCGCAGGCGTATCGAAAAGGTGCCGCTGCTGGGCGCCGCTATCGCCGTGCTCGCCGCCGGCGAGCGCGCCTTTTCAGGTCGTCAAACTCGCCGCGCAACTCGGCGAGGGCCTCCGACGCGTTATCGCGCGGGGACAAGTCGGGGCTGCAACTCGGCGCTCGCGCTGCCTCGATGCAGCAGCTGCGACAGGCGGCGCGAGGACTGACGCCGGCGCGTTGGCACGGTGGCAGCGGCAACGCCGCCGGCAAGAAGCAGCGGCACGGCGACCCCGCCGCCGCCCTCATTGCCGCAACTGCAGCGCTCGGCTCGGATCAGCGTTCACCGAGCGCCGTATCAGTTCAGTAACGGTCGTCCGGTGGCCCGGCGTCAGCATCCTTCCACGCGGCGCGGAAGCGGGCCTCGACGACCTGCGCCTCGACCGTCCGCTTCATTCGCCGCAGGCTCTCGGCCAGGCCGTACAGCGCCCAGCCGTTTTCCGGATGACGCTGCAGGTCGTCGCCAAAGGCGGTGGCGGCCTCCTTCGGCTGCCCGGCCAGCAGCAGCGCCGCGCCGAGCGCCTGCCGCGCCGGCACCGGCCACGGCGGCGGCTCTTCGCTTTCCAACGCGTCCTCCAGTTCCACCGCGCGGCGAAGCTGCGCCAGCGCCGGCCCGAACTGCCGCCGTGAAAGCAGGATCTCGCCACGCAGCGACGCCTCGGCGAGCGTCAGCAGCGCCGACAGATCGTCGATGCCCTTGAGCGTCAGCTCGTTCACGCTGGGGTCGGCGGCGACCTTCTGCAGCGCGGCCAGTTCCTTCGCCGCCTCGTCCGGGCGCGACAGTCGCGCCAGGGCCACGCCGCGCGCGTAGTGGCGGATGGCGCGCGGAAACACCGAAGCGTGCTCCGGCCACTTCGGCTCCTCGGCGGCGAGAATCGAGCCCCAGCGCGCGAAGCGCACCTGCGCCAGCCACGGCAGCGCCAGGAAGTAGTCGTTGCTGCCGCCGCGGCCGAACGGCTGCTCCGGCCGCTCGGCCTGCCCCGCCAGCCAGCGCGCCGCCTCCAGGGCGACCGCGCCGTTGCCCTGCATGGCCGCCGCCGCCCAAAGGAAGTGGTGGTGATGGGAGACCTCGCCGAGCGGCTCGTAGCCGTTGACGCGCAGTAGCTGCACGAGGCGGCGGTCGGCGGCGATAGCGGCCTGGTTGGCGCGCACCGCGTCCGCATAACGGCCGAGGCGAACGTAGATGTGCGACGGCATGTGCACCAGGTGGCCCGCATCGGGGGCGAGATCGCCCAGGCGATCGGCTGCGGCCAGCGCGCGCTCGGGCGTGCGCGAGCCTTCGAGGGCGTGGATCAGGAAGTGGTTAGCGCCGGCGTGATTCGGCGAGCGCGCCAGCACGCGCTCGAGCGTGTCGATCGCCGCCAGTGTGCCCTCGCGCGGTTCGCCGCCGTCGCGGCTCCACCACTGCCACGGCGAGAGCATCAGCAGCGCCTCGGCGTAGAGCACGGTGATCTCGTCATCGTCGGGGAAAGCGCGCGCCACGTTGGCCATCGCCCGCGCGTAGGCGATGTCGAGCGGATCGGCGTCCTTCGGCGGCGCCGGCATCGCGCACAGCGGCGACGACGGCGCCGCGGCTGCCGGCGCGGGCGGCGCGCTGAGGTCCAAGCGCGCCGCCAGTGCCTCGATCAGCGCCCGCTCCTTGGGCGTCGCCTTGGGCGCCAGCGCCAGGGCGCGGCGGGCGTACTCGGCCGCGCGTGGATCGGCCGGACGGCCGGGGTTGTTGATGTTCGGGCCGACCGCATAGGCCATGCCCCAGGCGCACATCGCGCACCGGGGATCGAGCCGTGCCGCCTCGGTGAAGGCGCGCAGCGCCTCGGCGTAGTCGAAGGCATAGGCCAGCCGCAGCCCCTGATCGAAGAACTGCTGCGCCAGCGGCTCGGCCGTGGTGATGACAAGCCTTGCGTTGCCGATGCGCTCCAGCAGCGGCGCCTGCACCTGCGACGGCTCCGGCGCGCGCGCGGCGTCGGGCTGGCAGGCCGCGGCCAGCACGACGGCGAGGCAGATGGCGAGAACGGCGCGCATGCGCCGATTCTATTTGCGGTGCAACAGCGAGCTTCCGCCAGACGCGTGACGACCGCAGCCTAGTCACCGCGGGAGGAAGAAAGGCGCGGCCCCGTCCCGTGCCTGCAAGCCTTCGAAGGATCCGCCTCGCACCGACAGGCGACAGCGCCCCCGGACCGATCGCATGGAGACAGGCCCGCGCGGAAACCGCGCCAGGCCCCAATCTCCGAGGCGGTCGCTGGGGGCTCAGCAACCGTAGGGACCGATGACGTAGGGCGCCTCCTCCCCACCGCGCTGCGCCTCGGCCGCTGGCGCCGATGTCTGCGCTTCGAGCCGAAGGAGCAGAAAGCGCGCCGAGTCGCTGCCGCTGCCGGCGGCCTGCTTCAACCAGCCGGCGGCGCGCGGCCAATCCTGCGGCAGCAGCTTGCCGTACAGCGCGTGGCCAAAGAACAGCATCTGCCCGGCGCGCTCCGCGGCCTTCGCATCACCCGCCCGCGCCAGCGCTTCGTAATGCCCCAGCGCCTGCACGTAGTGCTGGGCGTCGTACTCGGCCTCGGCCTGTCGCCAGATTGCCGCCGGATCGGTGGCAAGCGCGGCGCCGCTGAACAAGAGCAACGCGCCGCCGAGCGCCATCGCTGGCATCCGCAGTGAACGCATGCCGTGCGCAAGCTGAACGGGAAAGTGCTTCATCGACCGTCTCCTGATGGGCATCCGCCCTGCGGCGGCGTACGTGCAAGGCAAGCACCGGCTTAACCGCAAGCCACCGAAGATTCGACGGCTCGAAGCCGAAAATTCACCGCTGGCCCCGCGCGGTCGTGACCCGCCGTTCGCAGTGGCACGCCGCCGCGCTAACGTCCCGGTCGTCCCGCTGGAGACTGCCGATGACGACAAGCCAAGACCCGCAAGGCCGGCGCCTGCCGGTGAAGCTCGATGCCACGTCCAACGGCGAATACGCGCCGGTGCCACTGGCCACCGCGGCCCGACGCGCCCGTGAAGAAGCACAGCAGGCGGCCACCGATGCCGCGCGCCGCCTTGGCCTGTCGCGGCGGCAGTACTTGATCTCGCTGGCCGGCGCAGCCGGCACGCTGGCGGCGTTCGACCGCGCGTTCGCCGCCGCGGGCCTGCGCGGCGGCCGTTACGCGCTGCCCAGGGAAGCGCCGTTCGACGTGGCCGCGGCCGCCTCGGTGCTCGCCGGCGACGAGTTCATCTTCGACGTGCAGCTTCACCACGTGAACCCGAAAGGCGAGTGGCGCCGCCGCGCCTCGCCGAACGCGTTCAAGAGCCTGCCAAACGCCAGCTGCGGCCAGCCCGATCACATCGAGTGCTTCTCCGCCGACCAGTTGCTCAAGGACGTGTTCCTGGACAGCGACACCGCGATGGGCGTGCTGTCGCACGTGCCCGGCGGCCTCGACACCAACCCGCTCGACTTCGAGGCCGCCGGCGCCACCCGCATCGCCGCCAACGCGCTCGACGGCAGCGAGCGGCTGCTGCTGCACGGCCGCTGCATGCCGACGCTGCCCGGCGAAATCGACGGCATGGAGGCGCAGGCGGGCAAGTGGAAGCTCGCCGGCTTCAAGACCTACACGCAGTTCGGCCCGCGCGACGGCGACGCCGGCTTCTGGCTCGACGACGAGCGCTACGGGCTGCCGTTCATCGAGCGGGCGCGCAAGCTCGGCGTGCGCAACATCTGCGTGCACAAGGGGTTGGCCTTCGGCCCGCGCGGTTACGAGTTCTCGACCAGCAGCGATGTCGGCCGCGCGGCGAAGCGGTTTCCCGACCTGAACTTTCTCGTCTACCACGCCGGGTTCGACACCGCCGTGAAGGAAGGCCCGTGCGACCCGAACGCCAAGGCCGGCGTGGACGTGCTGATCCGCTCGGTGCGTGAGCACGGCGTGAAGAACGTCTACGCGGAGTTGGGCAGCACCTGGCGCTTCGTCATGCGCGACCCGGAGCAGGCCGCGCACCTGCTCGGCAAACTGCTGAAGCACCTTGGCGAGGACAACATCCTGTGGGGCACCGACTCGATCTGGTACGGCAGCCCGCAGGACCAGATCCTCGCCTTCCGCGCCTTCGAGATCAGCCGCGAGTTCCAGGACAAGTACGGTTACCCCGCGCTCACGCCGGCGATCAAGCGGAAGATCTTTGGCCTGAACGGCGCCCGCGTGTACGGGCTGAGGCCGGAGCAGATGCGGCAGAAGCTGGCCCGCGACCGCGTGCAGAAGACGAAGCTGGACTACCTCAACGCCCCCGACCCGTCGTTCGCCACCTACGGCCCGCGCACGCGGCGGGAGTTCCTCGCCTTCCGCGCCCTGCACGGCGAGATGCCGTGATTCGCACGCACGCCAGCGCTGCGGCGGGCCGTCAGTCGAAGCCCAGCGTACGCCGCAGTGCCTTCAGGTGCAGTTCCGACTGCTGCCGCTCGCCGGCGATCTGCCGGGCGGTGCGCGCAGCCACGGCGTCGGGGATCAGCTTCAGCGGCTTGCCGGTGCCCTGCGCCAGCACCTGGTGCATGCAGGCGCGCTCGAGGTAGTAGAGGTCGTCGAACGCCCAGGCCACGCTCGGCCCGCGCACGATGACGCCGTGGTTGGCCAGGAACAGCACCGTGTGGGCGGCCAGCCGCCTGGCGATCCGCTCGGCCTCGGCGTCGTCGAGCACCAGGCCGTTGTACTCGTTCTCGTAGGCCACCTGGCGGTAGAAGCGCAGCGCATTCTGGCTCGCCATCTCCAGCCGCCCGCCCTGCAGTAGCGCCAGCGCGGTCGCAAACGGCATGTGGGTGTGCAGCACGCAGGCGGCCTCGGGCACCGTGCGGTGGATCCAGCCGTGGATGAAGAAGGCAGTCGGCTCCACCTCGTGCCGGCCCTCGAGCTTACGGCCCTGCGCGTCGATGACGACGAGATCGTCCGGCTCGATCTCGCTCCATAGCAGCCCCTGCGGGTTGATCAGGAACTGCCCCGCCCGCTGCGGCAGCGCCAGCGAGAAGTGGTTGCACACGCCCTCGCTCAAGCCGAGCTTGTGCGCGGCGCGCAGCGCGCAGGCGAGGTCCTTGCGGGCTTCTACGACGTCGGCGGATTCCATCGCCGCATTATCCTCGGCCGCATGCGCTCAATGACGCAGCTCATCCTGGTCGTGACGGTCGCCTTCTCACTGCTGGCGTTTGCCAGCGGCGACGAGATGTTCGACTGGTTCGCGCTGTGGCCGATCGGCAGCGGCTTCGCGCCGTGGCAGCTCGCCAGCTATGGCCTGCTGCACGGCGGCCTGCTGCACTTGGCGTTCAACATGTACGGGCTGTGGATGTTCGGCTCCGAGCTGGAGCGGCTGTGGGGGCCGCGCCGGCTGCTGCAGTACTACGTGGTCTGCGTGCTGGTGGCCGGCGCGGTGCAGCTGATCGTGGTCTCCGACGCCGCGGTGCCGTATCCGACCGTGGGCGCGTCGGGCGGGCTGTTCGGGCTGCTGCTCGGCTACGCGATGCTGTTTCCCCACCGCACCATCATGCTGCTGATTCCGCCGATCCCGATGCCGGCGTGGATGTTCGCGATCGTCTTCGGCGTGATCGAACTGACGCTGGGGCTGAGCGGCACGCAAAGCGGCATTGCCCACTTCGCGCACCTGGGCGGCATGCTCGGCGGCTGGCTGATGCTGCGCCGCTGGCGCCGCCTGCGCTGAAAGCGCTACTGCGTGCCGGCGCGCGACGCCGCGGCGTCGCGGTAGTGCGGGGCGAGTTCGTCGACGTTGTCGCGCAGCATCTTCTCGAACTCGGTGGTGTAGTACGCGGCGGCGGCGTCGAGCGTCTGCTCGGGCTTGTCCTCCCGGGTGAGCCAGGCGAAGGCGTTGAAGCGCGCGGTGGCGTACATCATCGCCGCGGCCACCCATTCGCGCGCATACGAATCGGTCATGCGGTTGGCCAGTTGCACGAACTCGTCGGCGGCGTCGAGGAACTCCGGGGCAATGCCGTGGCGGGTCTGGGGCATGGGGATCGGCTCGCAGCAGGGAACGAAACGAGCGCCGATTATCCTGCCCACGGCGGCGCTTTTGCGCGCCCGCGCCGGCAGCCGCCCTCGCCGTGCCGCGAGCGCGCCCATGCGTTGGCGGCTGGGCGAGCTTCGTTAAAGTGATGCACGCGACTTCTTGCTTGAACCGACACCCACGATGCCCGCCGCCGCTTACCCGCGACAGCCGCACACTGACGACCTGCGACCGCCACACAGCGACCAAGCGCAACACCCCCACGCCCGCCGCGCGCGACTGCGGCTCATCCACCGTCTGCGACGGCCGCACGCTCGTCTCCTGCCACAGCCGCGCAGCGATCAAGTGCAAAACCCCCGAGCCCGCCACCCGCGACCGCGGCTTGCCCACCGTCCGCGACGGCCGCTGACCCGCCTGCCGCGACACTGCCCGGGCCATTGGCCGGCGCGCAGCGCGGCCTGCCGCTGATGGACAGGCTTTTCGCGGTGCTCGGCGCGGCCTCCGGCTTCATCGCGGTGGCCGCCGGCGCCTTCGGCGCCCACGCGCTGAAGGCGCGCCTCGCGCCGGACCTGCTGGCCGTCTTCGAGACCGGCGCCCGCTACCAGATGTACCACGCGCTGGCGCTGCTGGCGGCGGCATGGGCGGCCACGCGCTGGCCCGGGCGACTGTTGGCCGCCAGCGGCGGCTGCTTCGTCGCCGGCACGGTGCTGTTCAGCTTCAGCCTCTACGCGCTGGCGCTGACGGGTGTGCGCGGCTTCGGCGCGATCACGCCGTTCGGCGGCGTGCTGTTTCTGGCCGGCTGGCTGCTGCTCTTGCTGGCCGCGTGGCGAAGCCCTCGGCCCTGACAGCGGCGCTGCAGCTGACCGAATGAGCCGTCGCCAAACGGTGTGCAGTTCCCCGGACGGCCCGGCGGCGTCCGCTGCCGCGCCGCGGCCATCAATCCGGATGCCGGTAGATCAACGCGCGGCCGCCGCGCCACTCGATCTGGCGCTCCAGCCTTGCGCCGGCGGACAGCGCCACGCGCTCCGAGGCGACGTTGCCCTCGGCGATCAGGCTGATCAGCCGGGTGCCGGGCAGGTGCTCGCGCGCCATCGCGCGCACCGCGCGCGCCGCCTCGACGGCATAGCCCTGGCCGCGCACCGCCGGCACCAGCGCCCATTTGATCTCCGGCTCCGGCCAGTCGTTCGGGAACCACAGGCCGCCGATGCCGAGCACGGTGCCGTCGTCCTTGTCGAGCAGCGTGTACGGCCCGTAGCCGCGCCACGCCCAGTGGCCGACCACGCTGGCCAGGGTGCGCCAGGTCTGCGCCTCGGTGAGCGCGGTGCCCACCGTGTAGCGCACGCTCTCGGCGTCGCCGTAGTAGGCGTGCAGGGCCTTCCAATCGCCCTCGGCGGGC